>JAVETN010000005.1 GCA_034006035.1 Desulforegulaceae bacterium | reverse complement strand
GAAAGCCAGATTTTGAATGCAGGGTTATGGATGAATTTTTATTTATTCCAAAAACCTGATTTATTGAAGCCTGGCTGATTTCTACAACTGAAAGCGGCAAATTTTCTTTTTGCAGTTTTATCTTCCAATAGGTAAATCTGGTTTTTTTAAGATTGTTTATTCTGCAATACTCTGCCTGGGTCAGGCCGGATACTTCCCATTTTGATATATGGGTTGTCCAAAAACTTTTAAGTTCCGGATTTAAGCGTTTTGATTTTGATTCCATTTTTACAAGCCTCCACGGTTTTATTTTTCATGGCTTGTATTATACTGGGGCTTTTTGTACTTTTGTAGATGGGGTTTATTGAGCGCTTACCCTCAAATCGCTGCAGTATTGAAAAAAGTATCCGGCAACCTCAATATCAAAAACCGTGATGATAAGAAAAAAATATCACTGAACAAAGCCGTGTTTTTAAGCGATGATTTTAAGAAACTCTGGGATCGGATCAAGTATAAAACCACCTTTAGAGTGGATTTTGATGTGGACGCACTTACTAAAAAATGTGCAGAAGAGATCAAAGCTAATTTACAGGTTGGTAAAGCCAGGTTTATTTATCGTAAGTCAAAGATTGATATTGATCGTGGTAGTGTTCATGTTGAAAATAATTCTGGAGTTGCAAGTGTTTATGACTCTAAGTCTTTTGAACTCCCTGACCTTATTACCTATCTCCAAAATGAAACTAACCTGACCCGCCGAACGATTGTTAAGATCATTAATGACAGTGGCCGTTTAGAGTCATTCAAAAACAACCCGCAAAAATTCATCGAACAGGTTTCAACCATTATCCAGCGGCAAATGCGTCTTTTTATTGTCGATGGCATCAAATATCACAAGATTGGCGACAATCAGTTTTATGGCCAGGAACTTTTCAGTGATAACGAGCTGTTTGGTTATCTACAAAAAAACATGGTCGAAAGCCAGAAGTCGGTCTTTGACCATGTGGTGTACGATTCCGATATAGAGCTGAAGTTTGCCACCGCCTTTGAACGAAGCAACGACATAAAGCTATATGCCAAGCTTCCGGACTGGTTCAAAATTGACACTCCCCTGGGAACCTATAATCCGGACTGGGCCGTTTTGATTAAGATAGATGGCAAAGAAAAACTCTATTTTGTAGTAGAAACCAAAAGTACCTTATTCACCGATGCTCTTCGTCCCTCTGAAAAAGCCAAAATCGCATGCGGTAAAGAACACTTCAAAGCACTAGGCAATGAGGTTGAGTTCGCTGTCACAAATAAATTTCAGGATTTTTCAGGGAAATACCTTCATGCTCTATCAGTGAAGTTGCCGGGGTGAACAAACTAGCTTTAAACCACTGGATTTAGGTTTTGTAACTATATTTGTAGCGAAACAATAATTTTGTAAGGTTTGTTAATGGATACAAACCTTGAAGATGGGGTTTATTGAGAGCTGACCCATAGAATACTATTCTTTATTTACTTTCCGCCCTCTTACTTTAAAATATTAGTTTTTATCCTGTGACAACTAAGTTGTCACTGGGAGCTTTGCCGAACAAAACTAAAATTGATACTTACTTTGTACTCCAGCAGGCTGCTATAACTTTTTTCGTCCTCCGATAAGATTAATTACTAAAACGATAACTGCAATTATCAACAGAATATGGATGAAACCTCCCAAAGTGTAACTGCTTACAAGTCCCAACAACCATAAAACTAAAAGTATCACAAAAATTGTCCACAGCATGATGTTCTCCTTTTTGTTATTTAATTACCAGCTAAACTAAAACTGTCTTTGCATGAATCTTTGAGCCAGATTTAAAACTCAACCCTTAAAATTTTTTATCCGCATTGAACTAAACAAAAAGTTCCAGTTTCCAGACAATCACTGTTTGTATTTTACTTTAACCACCATATAATTTGAGGTGATTATAAACATCCGGTCATATTTGATAATATTTGGCCTTTTCTTTCGGTTTCTAATAATAAAGTGAAATCCTCTGCAAGCATGGGATGATTAAAATGGAAGCCTTGTCCTTCATCGCAGTCCATCGCCTGAAGGAAACTTAGCTGTTCCGGTGTTTCTACACCTTCGGCAATGACTCTCTGATTAAGATTTTTACCTATTCCTATCACAGCACTGACAATGGCTGCGTTATCTTTATTTGAATTAATCTCATCAACAAAAGATCGATCTATCTTCAGGGTGTCTATTGGAAATTGTCTTATATAGGACAAACTGGAAAACCCAACACCAAAGTCATCAATGGCAAGTTTTATTCCCATATCTTTTACTGCTTTCAGCGTCAACACAGAGGATTCTGCGTTGTCCATGAGTATGCTTTCGGTGAGTTCTAATTCAAGGTAGTCAGGAGGTAGCCCGGTTTTTTCAAGGATTAAAATAATGTTTTCCAAAAAATGCTTATTTCTGAAATTGACTGCAGAAACATTTACTGCTACGGGTAAGGCCGACAGACCAGAGTCCAGCCATTTTTTTACTTGTTTACAAGCTTCAAGCATTACCCATCTATCAATAGACAAGATTAGGTGACTTTCTTCAGCTATCTGTATAAATTCATCGGGATAGACAATTCCAAGCTCAGGATTCACCCAGCGAATCAATGCCTCACTGCCTGTTATTTTACCTGAAACAAGATTTATTTTCGGTTGGTAATACAAGACAAACTCTTTTTGGATCAGGGCACGGCGAAGGCCGGTTTCAACAAACATTCGACGAACCGCTTTCTCATTCATCTCAACTTTAAAAAATTGGAAATGGTTTCGTCCGGTTTCTTTGGCATTATACATGGCTGTATCTGCATTTTGTATCAGAACATCAGGATCAACGCTGTCATCTGGATAGATGCTGATCCCTATACTTAAATTAACATACAGTTCATTCTTATCAATAATAAACGGCTCGGTAAAAGCAGTGTGTATTTTATTTGAGACCTGAACCGCAGCTTGCGGACTGCTGATTTCGGTAAGCAAAATTATAAACTCATCTCCACCGAAACGGCATATAGTATCTGTTGAACGAACACAAGTTGTCAAACGCCTTCCTACTAATTGAAGCAGCTCATCTCCTATTGAATGTCCTAAGGAATCATTAATATGTTTAAAATGATCTAGGTCCAAAAACATAAGAACAATTTGTTTACCATGCCGACGGGCTAGACCTATAGCCTGAGAAAGCTGTTCTTTTAGCATCGACCGATTGGGTAAGCCAGTAAGAAAGTCATGCTGTGCCATATGAGCCATCTCCAGAGTGGCAAGCTCCGCAGCTTCCTGCATTTTTTGAGCATTAACGGCTGAAATAAGCAGACGTTGGTTTGCTTCCTGTAAATGCACTCTTTCAGATTCTAGTAATGCCATTTTAACATGGGCTAACTCTTTTTGAGTCTTTTTAAGCTTTTTTTTAAGAATATAATTTTCATCTCGCAGAGCGACTTTCTTATTCCGAAAACCTGCAAGATTTTCTCTATTTTTCACTACGTCTTTCCCATCAGAAACACCCTGTTCATCTAAAATAACCCTTGCTTCTCGAATAACTAGAGAATCCTTTAATACTAAGGCTTGCGAGGAATTATTGCCCTTTTTTGTTCTAAAAATCTGGCTGGTAATGTTAGTTTTTAACTCCCTATTCTGCCCTTTTTTTTTGGTCATGATCTTTTTTCTTTATCATTTTTATGGCTTATTTTTGATTGTGCTGGTTGGCCGCCCAGAATTCCTTCGTAGTTGATTATCCGTTTGCCAATAACGATCCCCTTGTCTGTGATTTTATATTGACGAATTTCATTGCTGTGATTGCTAGCCCGAACTTTTACAACCGCCATGACTCTTTGCAAGCAGCTCTCCATTTCAATGTAGCGTTGAACAATAATCGCATCTGTGAGAAAAGCAGAGCCATAAGGACTGAAACGCAAATCCGTATAGCGATCTTCCAGCTCAGAGGTTAACATTAAAGTTACGCCTAGGCTGGACAAAACAGCTATCATTCGAAATAGAGACTCGCGAAAATCTTCACGAAAGCCCGGTGCTATAGCCAGCTCAAATCCGGATAGGGAGTCGATTACCACCCGGGTTGCTTTCATTTTGTGAATAAGAGCTATCAAGTTTTGGACTATTTCATCAATAGATAAATCCAGAGAACGGGTGTTGATTAAACCAATTTGCCCTGCACGAACCATATTGTCAAGGGTTTGAACCCAAGATTGACTCGGGGTTTGCTCAAAAGCAACAATAATTCCTGGTTCCTTTAGGCGAACGCCTTCTGTAAGAAAAGCGGTTGCAAGGATGGTTTTTCCAGATCCAGAAGGGCCTGCAACCAGAAGAGAATAACCCGAAGGCAATCCGCCCCCTAACATTTCGTCCAGACCCGGCACACCCATGGCTAATCTTCTCTTTATGGGTGTTTTTGAAATGGCAGTTCTATTTTCCTCGGTATCGCCTTTAACTGTCGCTGCTGGAAAGACTTCAATCCCTTTGCTGGTGATTCGGAATGTGTGCATTCCCGGAATCGTAGCCTGTCCCCGCATTTTGAGCACTTGCATCTTGCGTACCATTGAATTTCGATTGACGCTCTGACTCATGGACAATAGCCCGTCAGCAACAGTAAATATGGGATGCGGTTTTGTCTGCGAAAAATATTCCCCAATAAGAAAGGTTGTTGCCTGAAAGGCACTCAATTTTACTCCAAGTTGCTGGACAAAGAACTGTAGACTCATCGAACCGGACGGTTTAACGGTTTCCTCTATAATTGATCTGAATGAATCAACAATTATAAGCCCCGGAGAAGTGTTTTCGACTTCTTTCGAGATAGATTCCAATAAAGCTTCAAAGTTACCAGACAGATAAATCCCAACTAATTTGTTTTCACAAACAAATTTTCGCAAACAAACTAATATTCACAGCAAAGAAAAATGCTCCAATCTCTTTTTTAAACATATTGTTGATAATTATAAACGTTAGCTTTAAACAAGCAAATTGTCAACTTTTATAAATTAAATAATACTTTTATCCAGTTTTTCTGCATATTTTTTACAACAAAATAATGATAAAAAATACATACAAGAAATATATTCTGCTCTTTCCTTTCAAAAGCTACTGCTTTGAAATTTGATGTATATCCTCATGTGTCAGGCTAGTTGTCACATAAACTAAAAAAATAATATTTAGTACAGAGGGCAGAAAGCAAGTAAAAAATGAGAGTGTATGGTAAGTACTCAGATGAGTTCAAAAAAGCTATAATAAAAAAGTGTCTTTCAAACCCTGACAAATCTGTTAATTTTATAGCACGGGAAATCTGGGGGGATCCAGAGGAAGAAAAGTAATTTGGTCGAATCCATGCTCTATCAGTGAAGTTGCCGAAGTGAACAAACTGTTAAACCACTTGATTTAAGTAAAAACAATATTGCTGTTGTTTACGGACAAAATGGCTCTGGAAACAGGTGTTAAGATTAATGGGAGAAGCCACTGATAATTTTATGAAAGATGTCTATGAAGAACTGAACTTGCTGAAAGAGTGTTGCAACCATACCGAGTTCAATTGTCTGGACAGCGGAGATCCGATCACCGAAGGACTTATTTGGGAAATACATCGCAAGCTGGTTAAAGGCGTAAGAGGCGTCAAAACTGACCATTCAAAACTTTGAAGACATCTGCCCTAATGTCAATAGGCGGAGCCTGCAACGAGATCTCAAAGGAATGCTGGACAAGGAGTTGCTATCAACGGAAGGCGCTACAAACCAGCTGATCTATATTCTTCGGGTTTGAACTTGCGGCAGCTTATTACAACAACTTGCGACAAAATCACGACAGAACTTGTGACACAAAGATAATATGAGAAGGCAAAGATGTTTGCGTATATAATTTATTGCCTGATTCAGCATAGCCTGTTTTTTTAATTCCGCCTTTGAATTTACCTGCAGCTTTTATTGTTTCACAAAACTTACGGCGTGAATGTGTAAAAAAGCCTGTATATTTAATATATTTAAGTTTATCTAAAAAATTATAGTCGCCATGTCCATCTGTCTGCGCAACTCATTTGTAATTTAGGCTCGTTCCCAAGCTCCAACTTGGGAATGTAAGTATCTGAAAGAATAGAGCTTATTGGCATAGATTCATAAAGCGAGCTGATTAACCAGCAGGAACTGAAAAATTTATCACATCACCAGGACTTGCCAAAAAAGAAGACTTTTGTGAAAAAAAAGGCTGAAAAAGCCTCAGAACCGAATGGTTTAAAAAAATCTGCCCACAGAATAAAATATAAAAATCATCAATACGACTTGACCAATATTTAAGAATTTTGCAACATAAACGGATAGAGAAAACTTAGAAAGCAAATATCTTAAAGTTAGCAATTATTCATAAAGATCTCTGGTAAGGCATCTAGAACTCAATAAAATACCAAAAGGTTTAATTACTGATATAAATTAATTAAATGAATTTATAGATGACACAAAATAAGGATAAAATAATGACTAAACAAAACAAAAAATGGCTTACCATTGCTGTAATTGCTCTGGTTGCCGGTATTCTGGCTTTCATCATCTGGAAAAACTTTCTAGGAAAAGATGAACTTGAAGGTTTAATCAGTGCCAATGGCCGAATTGAGGCAGTGGAAATCGATATAGCAACCAAAACACCTGGACGGGTAATGGAAATTTTAGTTCGTGAAGGTGAGTTTGTTACAGCAGGAACGATCCTTGCCATGATGGATACAGAAATCCTTGAAGCTCAACAACGGCAGGTAAAAGCAGAGTTAGAGCAGGCAAAAATAGGAATTGAGACTGCAAGAAGTCGACTTAAGCAGCGTGAAAGTGAAAGAGCTGCTGCAATGGCCGTTGTAAGGCAGCGTGAGGCAGAGTTAGGTATTGCCAAAAAGCATGCAAACCGCTCATCAACCCTGGCCTCTAAAGGCGCAGCTTCCCAGCAGAAAGCCGATGATGACAAAGCCCGTGTTCAGGGTGCCATTGCAACAGTCTGTGCAGCCCAGGCCCGGGTTGCTTCTTCAGAAGCAGCCATCTCAACTGCCCGTTCAGAAATTGCCCAAGCCCAGTCTGCTGTTGAAGCTGTAGGAGCCGCAGTTGAAAGAATCACTGCAGATATTAAAGACTGTGCACTTAAATCTCCCCGGGATGGTCGGATTCAGTATCTCATAGCCCAGCCCGGAGAAGTTATCGGAGCCGGCGGCCGGGTGGTTAACCTGGTTGATCTCAGTGATGTTTATATGACTTTTTTTCTTCCTACAGCCATGGCAGGAAGAATTGCCCTGGGTACTGAAGTAAGACTTGTCCTTGATGCAGCCCCCCAGTATGTGGTTCCTGCAAAAATATCTTTTGTTGCTGATGTAGCTCAGTTTACTCCTAAAACTGTAGAAACCTCCAGAGAGAGAGCAAAATTAATGTTTCGTGTAAGAGCCCAGATTCCCAAAGAGCTCCTTCAAAAATATATTCTCCATGTTAAAACAGGCTTGCCAGGAATGGCTTATATACGTCTAGATCCAACTAAAGACTGGCCGGATCATCTTAAAGTCAAAGGTTCATATTAATGGATACACACAGCTTTGCAAACAACACTGAAAATTTTGATCCATTGCCTGTGGTTCGCCTGAAAAAAGTCAGCCTTTACTATGGAAAGACCCTGGCACTTGATGAACTAAGCCTTGATATTCCTGCAAGATCCATGGTTGGTCTCATTGGTCCTGACGGAGTTGGAAAATCCAGTTTAATGTCTTTGGTAGCAGGTTCCCGAGCTATACAAAAAGGCAGGGTTGAAGTGCTTGGAGGCAATATCGCCGAGGTAAAACATCGAAACAAAGTTTGTCCCATGATTGCTTATATGCCCCAGGGGCTCGGTAAAAATCTCTACCCCACCCTGTCTATTGAAGAAAACCTTCAATTTTTTGGAAGACTCTTTGGTCATAGTTCAGCTGAAAGACGCCGACGTATTGATGACCTGACAAAGGCAACCGGACTTAATCCTTTTCTTGAGCGCCCTGCTGGAAAACTTTCTGGAGGAATGAAGCAAAAACTTGGTTTATGCTGTGCTTTAATCCATGATCCTGATCTTCTTATTCTTGATGAGCCTACCACTGGAGTTGATCCTCTGGCACGAAGTCAATTTTGGGATCTAATAGAAAACATTCGTAATCAACGCAATGAAATGAGTGTAATTGTAGCTACTGCATATATGGATGAAGCTGAAAAATTTGACTGGCTGGTGGCCATGGATGACGGTAAAATTCTGGCAACAGGCTCACCACAGGAACTGCATGAAAAGACCCAGACCAAATCTCTTGAAGAAGCCTTTATTGAACTACTTCCAAAAGAAAAAAAACAAGGCCATCAAACTGTTGTGGTGCCTCCACTTGTCACTGAAAAAAATGACGAAATAGCCATTGAAGCTAAAGATCTTACCAAAAACTTTGGTAACTTCACTGCAGTTGAACATGTAAGTTTTAAAATCCGCCGTGGTGAAATTTTTGGTTTTCTAGGCTCCAACGGCTGCGGTAAATCCACCACAATGAAGATGCTTACAGGTCTTCTTCCTGCTAGCAAAGGAAGGGCCTGGCTTTTCGGTAATGAAGTAAATCCCCATGATATGAATACACGCAGGCGGGTGGGCTATATGTCTCAATCATTTTCTTTATACAGCGAACTTACTGTTCACCAAAACCTTGTACTTCATGCCCGTCTTTTTTCTTTACCTGAAAAAGATATCCCGAAACGATTAGAATATATAGCTTCCCGTTTTAATCTTAATGATGTGCTCAACACCCTGCCAAATAATCTTCCCCTGGGAATAAGACAAAGGCTTTCACTTGCTGTAGCCATGGTGCATGGGCCTGAACTTTTAATTCTTGATGAGCCAACTTCAGGAGTTGATCCCATAGCCCGGGATAAATTCTGGCAGCTTATGATTGATCTGGCTCGAAAAGATCGGGTAACAATTTTTATTTCAACTCATTTTATGAATGAGGCTGAACGATGTGATCGGATTTCCCTGATGCACGCCGGAAAAGTACTGGTCAGTGCCTCACCTGAAGAACTTTTAAAAAAACGTAATACAAAAACTTTGGAAGAAGCCTTTATCATCTATCTTAAAGAAGCAGGTGCTCAAGACGAAGAAATAAAAACAACTGTAAATGAGCCAGAAAATAAACCTGTAAATATTTCAAATACAGAGCCTAAATCTTCAAAAAAAGTAAAACACCAAAGTTTCAGCCTGACTCGAGCTTTCAGTTATGCCCTGCGTGAAACCCTTGAGCTTCAGCGTGACCCTGTACGCGGAACTTTGGCACTTCTTGGAAGCGTTATACTTATGTTTATCATAGGATACGGGATCAGTATGGATGTGGAGGACTTAAGATTTGCAGTGCTTGATCGCGATCAAACAACACTTAGCCGAAATTATACCCTGGATATTTCAGGTTCACGATATTTTATTGAACACCCTCCTCTTAAAAGCTACGACGAACTTGACAAACGAATGAGCAGTGGAGAACTTTCTCTTGCCATTGAAATCCCGCCCAATTTCGCTCGTGATCTAAAACGCGGTGTACCTGTTGAAATAGGGGTTTGGATAGACGGTGCCATGCCAACTCGTGCCGAAACAATTCAGGCCTATGTAAAAGGAATGCATTTAAGCTGGCTGACTCATAATGCTAAACAAAATCTTGGACAAGACATTTTAACTTCAGCAGGAATTGAAACCCGGTTCCGTTATAATCCCGACGTAAGAAGTCTGCCTGCCATAGTTCCGGCCGTAATTCCCCTTCTTTTACTAATGATTCCTTCTATGCTGACTGCCCTGTCAGTGGTGCGTGAAAAAGAACTGGGTTCTATTATCAATCTTTATGTCACCCCGGTTACTAAAAGTGAATTTCTGCTGGGTAAGCAACTGCCTTATGTGGTTCTGGCTATGGGAAATTTTTTCCTGATGACTTTACTTGCGGTCACTCTTTTTGATGTGCCCATAAAAGGAAGCTTTGCTACTCTGACACTGGCAGCATTTATTTTTATCTTATTTTCCACTGGTTTTGGTCTTTTGGCTTCAACTTTTACCAAAAGCCAGATTGCTGCAATGTTTGTGGCTATTATAGGAACCATGCTTCCTGCAATCCAGTTTTCAGGACTTCTCAACCCTGTTTCTTCACTTGAAGGCGCAGGAAAACTAATCGGACAAATTTATCCGGCTACTTATTTTTTTACTATAAGCCGGGGAGTGTTTAATAAGGCCTTAGCCCTGCCAGATCTTTACGGGTTGTTTGGTTATATGTTGATGTCAGTTCCGGTAATCATAGGATTGTCAATTATTTTACTTAAAAAACAGGACTCTTGATCATGAGCCGTGCAACCAATATTTATCGTTTAGGAGTTAAAGAATTATGGAGCCTTATACGTGAGCCTATGCTGCTTGTGCTGATTGTTTACAGCCTTACTGCAGCTGTTTACATTGCTGCTACTGCTATGCCTGATTCTTTGCACAAAGCTGTGATAGCAATTGTAGATGAGGATCAATCTCCACTTTCCCAAAGAATTATTTCTGCTTTTTATCCTCCACACTTTATGCCCCCTCAAGTAATAACTCTAAATGAGGTTGATCCAGGTATGGATGCCGGCGGATTCACCTTTGCCCTTAATATACCTCCGGAGTTTCAACGTGATGTACTAGGAGGACAAAGCCCTTTGATTCAGCTTAATGTGGACGCCACTCGAATGAGCCAGGCTTTTACAGGAAGCAGTTATATTCAGCAAATTATTCTTGATGAAATAAATGAATTCGTTCAAAGCTATCGTGGCACTGCAACTCCTCCAGTTAATCTGGCAATCAGAGCACGCTTTAATCCTGCCCTTACTCAATCATGGTTTGGTTCTTTAATGGAACTTATCAACTCGGTTACCATGCTCTCAGTGATCCTGGCTGGTGCCTCGCTTCTTCGGGAACGTGAGCACGGTACAATTGAACATCTGCTTGTAATGCCTGTAACTCCGGGTGAAATCATGATTTCTAAAATCTGGTCCATGGGATTGGTGGTTATACTGGCAACAATTTTTTCATTAATTTTCATAGTCCAGGGAGCTCTTAATGTACCAATTCAAGGCTCAGTGGCATTATTTTCAGTTTGTGCTGCACTTCATTTGTTTGCAACAACTTCCATGGGAATTTTCATGGCAACCTTAACCCGTTCCATGCCTCAATTTGGTTTATTAATGGTATTGATTCTTCTCCCGCTTCAGATGCTTTCAGGAGGAGCTACGCCCTACGAAAGTATGCCGGTATTCATTCAAAATATAATGCTGGCTGCTCCGACTACTCATTTTGTATCCTCAGGTCAGGCAATTCTTTTCCGTGGAGCTGGAATTGAAGTTGTATGGCCTCAGCTGATTACTCTTACAACAATTGGAGCAGTGTTTTTTTCAATTTCCCTGGCTCGTTTTCGTAAAACCATAGGAACTATGGCATAATGAAATTTTATCAGCCTGTAAAAAAATCCAATGAAAAAAGCAATGAATAAACCTAATGAACATTAACAGCTTTAATAACGGCATTCAGTCAGTTAAATTACTAATGAACCAGAAAATTATGAGAAAAATATTTCTAATTTTTTTTATTCTGTGTCCGTCTTTATCTTTTGGAATAGAAAAAGCTGATTCAGTACTGGTAATAAAATCAGAATTAAAATTATACTTAATAAAAAATGAAAATATATATAAAAGCTATCATATTTCACTTGGCAACAACCCAAAAGGACACAAAATTAAAGAAGGTGATGGAAGAACACCTGAAGGCAGATATATTCTTTATTATAAAAATATAAACAGTGCTTTTTATAAATCAATCCATATTTCATTCCCCAACAAAGAAGATAAAAAAAAAGCAAAAGAAAAAGGTTTTAATCCTGGTGGTGCAATAATGATTCACGGACAAAAAAACAGACTTGGCTGGCTGTATTTTGTTTCAAAATATTTTAATTGGACCCAGGGATGCATTGGATTATCAAATAAAAATATGGATGAAATATGGACCCTGGTTGATGTTGGCACAGCTATACTAATAAAACCATGAATAAAGAATCTGGTTGAAATGTAAAATCATGCCTTCAGAAATTTATAAATTTCTGAATTTACCTCATCAGGTTTTTCCATAGGAGATAAATGCCCAGCTCCTTCAATTACTTTAAATTGAGAGTTTTTTATATGGTCATTTAAATATTTTCCATATTTTAAAGGGGTTGAAACATCTTCAGTTGCACCAAGAATTAAGACTTTTTTATCAATTTTATCAAGGCGTCCCATTAAATCAAAATCATTGCAGGCATTAAAATCTGAAATTGCAGTATAAGGATTGTCAATGGTCGCCTTATAAGCTTCAGCTTCTATTTTAGCGACATCAAAGTTTTCAGATACTCCAAAGTTTATCATTCCTTTTCTAAAATCATCAAAAGCATTTTGGACAGAGGTAAAAACCATATCCAAAACTTTTAGTCTTGCCCCTGAATTGATTATTATTGCTGAATCAATATTTTCATATTCCCTTACAAGAAGATCCAAAACAATTGCTCCACCCATTGAAATCCCGCAGATATGAGGTTTTTCAAGTTTCATTTCCTCTATAAAATCTATGATAAAATCTGCGTATCCAGAAATATTTTTAGATGGAATTTCATCGCCAACATTACGTCCTGGAAGATCAGGAGCAAAAACATTAAATTCATTGGAAAAAAAATTAAGCTGATTAACAAAAAAATTGGAATTAATAGAAGCACCATGAATAAAAATTATAGATTTTTTATTTTCATCAAATTCTTTAGGATTTTGTAAGAAATTAAATTTTTTTATTTTTTGTTTTTCCACTAAAAGCACTCCTTTATCTTGTAAAAACAAGGTTGTTGTTATTAGAAAATTTTTTGTTAAAAGTATATCCAAGTCCCTGAAAATCTTTAAGATCATCTTTTTCTTCTATTCTATTTTTTATTATAAAATCAGCCATGGCTCCCCTGGCTTTTTTTGCATAAGTTGCAATTATTCTAAACTTATTGTCTTTTTCATCTTTAAACTCAATATTAGTAAGCTTTAATTTTAATTTTTTCTTATCAATTGAATCAGTAAACTCCTTTGAAGCAAGATCTATGATATAGTTATGATTTTCCAGGTCAATGATTGAATTTAAATAGTTTGTAATTTTGTTTTTCCAAAAATCACTTATTTTTTTAAAACCCTTAATTCCCGGGACATATCCCATTTCAAGTCTATAAGGCTCAATTTGGTCAAGTGGTTTTAAAATTCCATACATTCCTGAAAGAATAAATAAATTTTTTTGAGCAAATAAAAAATCTTCTTTTTTATAATTTTCAATATCAATAGATTTAAAAACATCCCCTGAAAATGCATAAATTGCAGGGGTTAAGTTTTTTTTGTTTTTACCATTTGAAAAGTTGTTAAACATTGAAACAGTATTTTTTGAAAGTTTTTCGCTTGTTTTCATAATTTTGGAAATTTCTCCCAAAGAAAGGGAATTCATAAATTCAAAAAGAAATTTTGTTTCTTCATTAAATAAAGGCTTGGTCAGTTCTTTTTCTAATTCTTTATTTTTTGAATTCCTCATTGTTTTTGATGTACCAATCAAGGTTAACATAAAAATCTCCTAAAACATTTCCCATTGTATATTTTTACTAAATCCTGGTCAGAATTTGTTTTTTCAATTAAAAGATAACCAGCTTAATTTCTTATATAAATTAAAACTGTTAAAATAAAAAAAACCAAACACAGGTTTAAATAAAAAGTTTTATTATATTTGATAAAGGTGTTATATAGCGTTTTGCTTTTTTTTACTTTTAATTACAGAAAGACTTTAATGACACAAAACTTTGATTTAAACATCAGGAACATAGCAATTATTGCCCATGTTGACCATGGTAAAACAACACTTGTAGACGCAATGTTCAAACAAAGCGGAATTTTTAGAGAAAACCAGGAAGTTGACGACCGGATAATGGATAGTATGGATATTGAAAGAGAAAGAGGAATTACAATATCTGCTAAAAACTGTTCTGTCCAAAGGGGAAATACAAAAATAAATATACTAGACACTCCAGGCCATGCTGATTTCGGAGGAGAAGTTGAAAGAGCACTTTCAATGGTTGACGGAGCAGTCCTTTTGGTTGATTCATCAGAAGGTCCACTTCCCCAGACAAGATTTGTATTAAAAAAAACCCTTGATGCAGGACTCAAGATAATAGTTGTAATAAATAAAATTGACAGAGACGATTCAAGGCCTGCTGAAGTTTTAGATGAAATCTACGATCTTTTCATAGATCTTGAAGCTTCAGATGATCAGCTTGATTTTCCATATTTATATGCAATAGGAAGAAACGGGGTTGCCATGACTTCCCTTGAAGAAAAAAGGATAAACCTTGACCCTCTTTTTGAGCTTATTTTAAAAGAAATACCAAAACCAAGCTACCCCAAAGACCAACCGTTTCAAATGCTTGTTTCAGATCTTGGGTATTCTGATTATCTTGGAAGACTTGCCATAGGCAGAGTTTTCAACCAAAAAATCACTGCAAAGGATCAATTCATCTGTATTAATTCCTCAAATGAAAACATTTCTTTTAATTTGTCAAAACTTCAAAGCTACAATGGAATGACTCTTGATGAAACAAAAGAGGTTGAGCCAGGTGATATAGCAGTTATTTCAGGAAGTGATTGTTTCAGGATTGGAGATACAATCTGCTTTTCATCTTCACCCAAACCTTTACCAAGAATTCATGTTGATGAACCAACAGTTTCAATGAGGTTTACAATTAATAATTCTCCCTTTGCAGGACTTGAAGGAAAAATTCTTCAATCAAGAAAAATTTATGAAAGACTTGAAAAGGAAACCTTGATTAATGTTGCTATAAAACTTGAAAGAACAAATGAAAGGGATTCCTTTACAGTAAAGGGAAGGGGCGAATTTCAGCTGGCAATTCTTATTGAAACAATGAGAAGAGAAGGATTTGAAATCTGTGTTGGAAGACCTGAAGTAATTTATAGGTATGAAAATGGAAAAAGACTAGAACCTTGTGAAAATGCCTATATTGACTGTGATGAAAACTTTACAGGAGTAGTAACTGAAAAACTCACCATCAGAAAAGGGAAACTTCTAAACCTTGTAAACAACGGCAAAGGCCGTGTAAACATGGAGTTTCTCCTTCCTTCCAGAACTCTTATCGGTTATAGGGATGAATTTTTAACTGACACCAAGGGTACTGGTATTTTAAACACCCTTTTTGCAGGTTATCAGGAATATAAAGGGGATTTTCCGACAAGATTTACAGGTTCAATTGTTTCTGATAGAAGAGGAAATGCTGTACCTTACGCACTTTATAATCTTGAGCCCAGAGGAAGACTTTTTGTTGAGCCAGGCACCCCACTTTACGAAGGAATGATAATTGGAGAGCATAATAAAGAAGGTGATATAAATGTAAACGGCTGCAAGGAAAAAAAGCTCAGCAATATGAGGGCTTCGGGAAAAGACGAAAGCACAACCTGCTCCCCTATTAAAAAAATGACCTTAGAACATTCGCTTAATTTCATTAGAGATGATGAAATGGTTGAAATCACGCCAAAAAACATTAGACTAAGAAAAACTATACTGTCTGCTCAGCAAAGACAGCTCAATAGAAATAAAAAATTCAAAGAAGAAAACCTTTGATTTTGATTTGATTTTGGAGTTAAGATTAACAAATAAAACGATAAAAATTTAAGTAAAATACAGGTTTTCAGCCTTTTACCAATTAGTGATTGGCTGAAAACTTTAATTTTATTTACACAAGTTTCAGGAGAATATTTTGGTATTAGGTAAAAAATATATTAAACGAGATAAATTTGACTTTGAAGTTGGATATATTTTAAAAAGCCCATGTATTGATTGTAATAAAAAGGACACTCTTCCCCATTGTCAAAAAGGATGTTTGGTTATAAGCAGGCTTCAAGAAAAAATTGCAGAAGGGATTTCATGTTCACAAAAATCATAGATATGATTAAGTTTTTTCATCAAACTTTGTTACTTCATTTTGGATAAAAGCAAAGGCAGTGATCCTGGCAAGCTTTTTCATATGAATTTCTATAGTTTTTTTATCTTTTCCCGGAAAATTTCTAAATGCCATCACAATCCCTGAAAGTGAAGCATAAAATCCATGGATTAGATTTCTGCTGACCACCTCTATACCTGACTTTTTAAAAACTTCTTCAATATTTGATAAAAAATTTCTCATAATCATATTGAACTTATCAAGAAGTTCAGGTGAAATTTCTGCCTTTATCATCATATAGCTCATCATTTGAAAACTAGCTTCATTTTTTATGAGAGTATCTACAAATTCAATGGCAAACTTTTCAACAGAATCAATTTGGTTTGTTGAAAGTTTTTCATTAAATTTATGAGCATGATTTTGCAGATCATAAATAAAGCTTTCCGTTAAAAGTTCTGTCTGTCCTGGAAAATATCTATACAAAGACGCAGGGGAAATGCCTGCTTCAGCTGCAATATCCCTCATTCCCAGTTGATCAAATGTTTTTTTTTCAAGCAGGCTTAGGGTTGCCTCTATTATCAACTCTCTTCTTACTTCTCTTTCTTCTTCCCTTAGCTTGTTGAATGCAGAAACACGTGTCATGGCAACCTCCTTTTATATTTAGGAACACTACATCTATACAATAACAAAGTTTTTTTGTAAAAACATTTTAAACTTTATTTTAATCAGTTTAATTTACACCTTTAGAACTTCCAAAATTTGCACAATTTAAATATCTGAAAATTTATTGATTGCCTTTTAGTTCACAAATTTTTAAAACCAGGTTTGAATATTATATCAATAAGATCTATATTGTTCTTTTTGTTAAAGTTGAACTGAAAAAAAACATGGTTATAATTTATAGATGACAGATAAATCAAAGAACCCAAATCCGGGTAAAATAGAAAAAGAAATAGGTGAGTTCTTGGACAAGAAATTTAAAGGAAGAGTACAATTGATCCCTCAATACGGAGACCCAGAAGCTATTATAAGAGGTAAAAAAGAAGGAACTAAGTCAAAAAAAACCGAGAAACCCCCTGTATTCAACCTTTTACCCATAGAAATGAAGGCATATCTTGACCAGTTTATAATAAAGCAGGATGATGCAAAGGCTGTGCTTTCAACAAAAATTTGCACACATTTTAACAGGCTATCAAAATTAAATAAAAATCCCCAAAGTTCTGAAGCCTCCCTTGGAAGAATAAAAAACAACATTCTTATGATAGGTCCCACAGGAGTTGGTAAAACATATTTGATAAAACTTATTGCAAATAAAATTGGAGTTCCTTTTGTAAAAGGAGATGCAACAAAATTTTCAGAAACAGGATATGTGGGTGGAGATGTTGAAGATCTTGTAAGAGACCTTGTAAGGGAAGCTGATGATGACATCAGTTTGGCTGAATTCGGGATTATATATATTGATGAAATAGATAAAATTGCTTCTGCAAAAAGTTTTTCAGGTGCAGATATTTCAAGAACCGGAGTTCAAAGAGCTCTTTTAAAACCAATGGAAGAAACTGAAGTTGAATTACAACCTCCCCACGATCCAGTTTCCATGATGGAAGCCCTGGCTGAATTTCAGAAAACAGGAACAAGGGAAAAAAAAGTTATTAACACAAAAAACATTCTTTTTATTGTAAGCGGAGCTTTCGGCCAGATGGAAGAAATAATCGGCAAAAGGCTTAAAAAAGACGCTATAGGTTTTAATGCAAATCCAGGCTCTGATAAATCAGACAAATATATAATGCATGAAATTATGAGCGAAGATCTTATAAACTACGGCTTTGAGTCTGAATTTGTGGGCAGACTTCCTGTGAGAACAATTCTTGAGCCCCTTTCAGAAAACGATCTTTACAATATTCTAAACAACCCCAATAATCCTGTAGTTTTAGGCAAAAAATCAGATTTTATGGCCTATGGAATAAAAATAAACTTTACTGACAATGCCCTTAAGTTGATCGCAAAAAATGCAGCAAAAGAAAAAACCGGGGCAAGAGGACTGGTAAATTCAATTGAAAACAAGCTGATGAAGTTTGAAACTAATCTTCCTTCTACAAAAATTAAAAAATTTCTTTTTAATGCTGAAATCATTAAAAATCCAGAAAAATTTCTTGAGCAGGTGAATAAACCCGATTCAATTGAATATTTTTATAACCTATACAATGAAAATATAAAAAAAGAATTAATAAAAATTGAAGATTATATTTTAAAAAATAAAAACCACCTTGAAGCTTCAGTGGGATTTTTACTTTCCGAATCCATGATTAAAACTTCAGCAAAACATTATTGCATGAATGTTGAAACTGTGGAAAATTCAATTTCCAGGATTAAAAAAGCTTTTTACGAGATAAAATCCATTGAGAACGAAAGTTTTACAGACAAAGAGCTTTATGTTGAACTTGAAGAGGAAGCGGCAGACTTTTTAATAAACGAATACCTTTTTAATCATCATAATTATCTTGATATAAAAAAATCATTTCTTGAAAATTTTTCCCTGGGACTTATCCTTGCCAGTGAAAAAACAAATAAAAAAAGTTTTATTGTAACAAAAAAAGGATTAACAGATCCTGAAGGTTATATTTCAGATATTTTAAAAAACGACTGAGAATCATACCGGCTGAAAAAATAAACAGCTCTGGTTTTTGAACAATTTATCTGCGGAGATAAAAAACTTTATCCTGCTGAAATAAAAGGAAAAAAAATGATTGGTATTTCAAAACTTTATTGCGGTTCCGTTGAACCATCAGACGCCTTAAGATACGAAAGGGATTCAAGAATACTTCCTTCACATCTTTTACAATTTTCAAAAGACAAAAAACCTGTGGTGGTTTGGAATGTAACAAGAAGATGCAATTTAAATTGTGTTCATTGTTATGCACAGGCAAAAAATGAAGAATTTAAAGATGAACTTACAACAGAACAAGGATTTAAACTTCTTGACGATTTTGCCCAATTCGGGGTTCCTGTTGTCCTTTTTTCAGGTGGTGAGCCTCTTATGAGAAAAGACCTTACAACTCTTGCTGAATATGCAATTTCCAAGGGAATGAGAGCTGTTATTTCAACAAATGGAACTCTTATAACTGAAGAAAAGGCAAAAGAACTTAAAGAAATCGGCCTTTCCTATGTTGGAATAAGCCTTGATGGAATGAAAGAGGTAAACGACAAATTCAGGGGTCTTGAAGGTGCCTATGAAATGGCATTAAAAGGAATTGAAAACTGCCAAAAAGCAGGAATAAAAGTTGGTTTAAGGTTTACCATAAACAAACACAACGTCCAGGAAATGCCAAAAATTTTTGACCTGGTCGAAGAAATGAAGATTCCCAGGATCTGCTTTTACCACCTTGTATATGCAGGCCGCGGATCTGAAATGATTGAAGAAGACCTCAGTCTTGAAGATTCAAGAAAAGCTGTTGATTTAATCATGGAAAGAACAAAAAAACTCCATGATATGGGCCAGCCTACAGAAGTACTTACAGTGGATAATCATGCAGACGGGCCCTATCTATATATGAGATTGAAAAAAGAAGACCCAAAACGTGCCAAGGAAGTTTTGGAACTTCTTGAAATGAATGAAGGAAACAGCTCTGGAAGAGGAATTGGATGTGTAAGCTGGAATGGTGATGTTCACGCAGATCAATTCTGGAGACATAAAATTTTTGGAAATATCAAAGATACTCCCTTCTCAAAAATCTGGTCTGAGCCTGAAGACGAACTTTTATTAAAACTGAAAAATAAAAAAGAATATGTCACAGGAAGATGTGCAACCTGCAAATGGCTTGACATTTGTGCAGGAAATTTCAGAGTAAGAGCTGAAGCAGCAACAGGAGATGTTTGGGCTTCAGATCCTGCATGTTATCTTACAGATGAAGAAATTTCACGAACCTAAAAGGAGAACAAAATGCTTTTCCCTGATTATAGACCAAGAAGAATGCGTGCCAATAAAAATTTGAGAAAAATGATAAGGGAAACCCAACTTTTACCTGATGACTTTATTCTCCCTCTTTTTGTTGTTGGTGGAAAAAATGTAAAAAATCCAATTTCTTCAATGCCGGGCCATTATCAGTTTTCAATAGAAAATGCTGTACAAAAGGCAAAAGAAGCAAGCGATCTTGGAATTCCTGCAATCATGGTTTTTGGAATACCAGACAAAAAAGACAGCCTTGGAACAGCAGCATACAACAAAAACGGAATAGTTCAAAAAACTGTAAAAGAAATTAAAAACAAAATTCCAAAACTTGTAGTAATAACTGATGTATGCCTTTGCCAATACACAGATCACGGGCATTGCGGTTTTATAGAAAAGGGAATAATCGATAATGATATTACAATCGATCTTTTAGGTAAAATTGCAGTTTCACACGCAAAAGCAGGGGCTGACATGGTGGCTCCCTCAGATATGATGGACGGCAGGGTTGCTGAAATAAGAGCAGCTCTTGATGAAAACGAGAAATCTAACACTTCCATCATGTCTTATGCTGTAAAATATTGCAGTGCATTTTACGGGCCTTTTAGACAGGCAGCTGAATCAGCTCCAAAATTTGGAGACAGAAAAACTTATCAAATGGATTATTCAAACTCTGATGAAGCAATAAGAGAAGCAATCATGGATGTTGAAGAAGGTGCTGATATAATAATGGTCAAGCCCGCACTTTCATATCTTGATGTTATTTACAGGGTAAAAGAAGAGATTGACCTTCCCGTTGCCGCCTATAATGTAAGCGGAGAGTATGCCATGATAAAGGCTGCAGCTGAAAAAGGCTGGGTGGATGAAAAAAACATCACCCTTGAAACTCTTACCTCCATAAAAAGAGCGGGTGCAAAAATGATACTGACCTACTCTGCAATTGATGCTGCAAAATACCTACAGGAATAATTTATGAATCATCCAGATATAAAAACCAATTCTAAAACCCCAATGATCAGGCTTGTTGCCTGGGAAACCACAAGAAGATGCAATCTTTCATGCAAACATTGCAGGGCTTCAGCAGAAGATCATGAATATCCAGGGGAACTTTCAACAAAAGATTCTAAAAAACTTTTAGATGAAATAGCTGAAGTTGGAAAACCAATAGTCATCCTTACTGGAGGAGAACCTCTTTTAAGGGATGATATTTTTGAAATAGCTGAGTATGGCAATAGCCTGGGTCTTAAAATGGTAATGGCTCCAAATGGCACCCTTGTAACTAAAGAAAATGCAAAAAAAATGTTTTCTTCGGGTATAAAAAGAATAAGCATAAGTATAGACGGTTCAAATGAAAAATCTCATGATGATTTTCGAGGAATGCCTGGAGCTTTCAAAGGATCAATGCAAGGAATTGAAAATGCAAAAAAAGCTGGAATTGAATTTCAGATAAATACAACAATAACAAAAGACAATCTGGATGAAATTCCTGATATTTTAAATCTTGCCATTGAGCTTGGTGCTGTTGCCCATCATATTTTCCTTCTTGTTCCAACTGGAAGAGGAAGATATATTGCTGAAAAAACAATAGATTCCAAAACCTATGAAAAAACATTAAACTGGTTTTATGAACAAAGAGATAAGGTTCCCTTACAATTAAAAGCCACCTGTGCTCCCCACTATTACAGAATCTTAAGACAAAGGGCAAAAAAAGAAGGAAAAGAAGTAAATTTTAAATCTTTTGGTCTTGATGCTGTAACCAGAGGTTGCTTAGGAGGAATAGGATTTTGTTTTATTTCACACATAGGCCAGGTTCAGCCCTGTGGGTTTCTTGAACTTGACTGCGGAAACATCAAAGAACAGTCTTTTTCAGAAGTTTGGAAAAATTCAGAAATATTTAAAAACTTAAGAAACTATGATTTACTTAAAGGCAAATGCGGAATCTGTTCCTACAATGATGTTTGCGGAGGCTGCCGTGCAAGAGCGTTTGAGGCAACAGGAGATTATATGGAAGACGAACCCTTTTGTCTTTATCAGCCTTCTTAGCCAAAACCCAGCAATTGAGCATGAACAAAGTTTGTTGAGTTTTTGACTAAGTACTTAATAAAAATTTAATTACTGGCCATCTGAATAAATTCATGGCCAGTAACTTTTTACTTATTTTAAATCAAGCTCAACCCTTGAGTTTGAAACTCCCCTAACCTGTTTTGGACTGGTATTGCCTGTTTCTATCACAAAAAGCCTGGACCCATTAACTCTTCCAAGACTTACAATATATTCTTTTACCCTGGCTGCTCTTTTTGATCCAAGATATCTTAAATCTTCATTGGATATTTCAATAGAAACTTTGATAAGTTCAGAAATAAGACCAATTTTTTCTTTATCCTCAAGTTCTAAGTCAAATTTTTTCTTATTCTTAAAAACAGAATAATAAACTTTGTTCAGAACTTTAAGTAATTCTTTTTCTTCAAGAATTGAACCACTGTCAAATCCAAGAGATGCTTTTTCTTTTGCTAGAAGAAGCTCAAACTCTTTCTCCTTTAAAAACTCCCTGTCTTTTTCTAAATCACAATACCCTTTAATATCAAGTCTCAAAGCCGGTCTTTCAAAAAGAATTTTCTCTACTGAATTAATACGTTCCATGGATTCTTTATCAAACTCATCTAACCCACTTAAAAACTCAATATACCTGATTTTTTCTCCGCCTCCTCCAATAGAGGCTACAAGTGAAAATGGAGAAGCAACTGCTTTTACAACTAAATTTCTAAGAGCCTGAGCAACAGCTTTTCTTACCTTGAATTTTGGGTCATCAAGACTGCCTGAAACTGGAATATCTAAATTGATCTCACCTTTTCTATCCTTTAAAAGTGAAACAGCAAGACCAACAGGAAGATTAACAGCAGTTTCACTTTTTATCCTTCGTCCAAACTCAAATTGATCAAGAAGGAGCTTGTTTCTAGATTTTATTTTTCTATTCTTTATATCATAATCAAGATTAAGACTGAGCTGACCTTTTTCAATAGCTCTTCCAATATATTTACCTGAATAAGGAGTCAAATGAGTAAGATCCAAACTCCTAAGACTTATTTGCAAATCAACCAGCAAATCATCAAGCAAAGGATTTATTTTCCCATTGGCTTTA
This sequence comes from Desulforegulaceae bacterium, assembly GCA_034006035.1. Classification (NCBI taxonomy): domain Bacteria; kingdom Pseudomonadati; phylum Thermodesulfobacteriota; class Desulfobacteria; order Desulfobacterales; family Desulforegulaceae; species Desulforegulaceae bacterium. Next base: position 150,425 of record JAVETN010000005.1, on the reverse strand, counting down.
AACGGTGCAGTTGTGTCAACTTTACCCTCTAAAAAAAGGTCTGCCCCTTCAAAAGTTTGGGTTGAAAGATTTTTTAAATGAGCTGAGTTAATTATAAAATTTGTTGAAAAATATGGAGCAAGAGTAAAGTCTGTATAATCAGCTCCAACATCTTTTAAGGTGATTTTTGAAATGTTTATGGGAAAAAGTTCTTTGCTCTCTTGAGGTTTAACCTGGCTGCCTGCCTCAACCTCTTCACCTATTTCGGAATCTTCTTTTTTTTCTGGAAAAATTTCTTCAAAGTTAAACTTTCCGTTTTTGTTTTTTAAAACTTTCTGGTTTATTCCCGATATTATAATTTCTTCAATATCAAGTTTCATTGGCAAAAGATTGAAATCAAGATTTTTAATTTCAAAGCTATCAAGTTTGAAAAAATCTTTTTTTGACTCTCTTTCAATTATATTTAAATCTTTAACCATTAAATCAGCTTGTGATGAAAGCTTTAGTTCTTCATTTTCAATTTTTAAAGCTGTTTTTGAACTTAAATCTGATTTCCCGTTTTTGATTAAAATTTTTAAATCCGAAGGGATATATCCGTTTGCATAATCAAAATAAAGATTGTTAAGGTTTGAATCAATATTTGCAAATAAAGGATCTATCCCAAACTCTCCTTTTATATCCAGAGAAGATTTCTCATTTAAAAGACAGTTCAGGGTAAAGTTTGAAGAATTGTTTTTTTTAGTAGAAAACTCTAAAACTTTTATATCCAATCCAGAAACAATATTTTTTATAGGGCCACTGGAAATACCTGAAGTAACAGCAGGAGCATCATAGTCTGTAAACGAAATTTTTCCTTTGTTTACCAAAAACTCATCAATATCAACAAGAAAAAAAGAGTCGTCCAAAGTTTGATTGGTTGTTTGATCAATATTGTTGTCTTCATCACTTAAATTTATCTGAGCATTATTTGCAGTTTCTGTGTCATTTTTGGTCTCTTTTATAAGATTTAAAGCATTTAATAATTTGTTTTTTTGTTCAAGCTCTATTTCAGGGGAATCCATAGAAATGGTTTTTATAGAATAAATGTTTTTTAAAGGATAAATTTTATTGGTTTCAATGGAAAGTTTGTTAATAGAAGCAAATTTTTTATCATTGATCTCATTTATCAAAAAATCATTAAGGTCTAACTTTGCCTGGACTTCAACCTGATCTTCATTGTCTTGTTTTTGATAATGAGCATTTAAAAAAAGATCCATACTGCCTGATTTGGGTACTAAATTCACATACTCATCAATATATGGAAGATATCCCTTTGCATAATCTATAGAGATCTTATTAAAATTTGAATCGATTTTTGCAAATAAAGGATCTATTCCAAAACTTCCCTTTATTCCCAAATCAGATTTATTGTTTAAAAGGCAGTTCAGGCTAAAATCTGATGAATTATCCTTTTTAGTGGAAAAACCTGACAACTTAATATTTAAATCAGAAATTTGATTTTTTACAGGTTCGGTTAAAACACCTGAAATAACATCAGGAGCATCATGATCTGAAAATAGAATTTTACCTTTTTTTAGCAAGAACTTATCAATATCAACAAGAAAAACAAAATCATCGCTTGTTTGTTTTTTTTCTTGACCAAGCTTCTTTGCTTCATCATCTGGTTTTACTTCGGCCTTTGTTACAGAATTTGTATTATTTCCAGTTTCTTTTACAAGATTTAAAACATTTAATACTTTATTTTTCAGTTCAAGCTCAAGTTCAGGGGAATCTATTAAAACATTTTTTATTGAGTAAATGTTTTTTAAAGGATAAATTTTATTGGTTTCAATGGAAAGTTTGTTAATAGAACCAATTTTTTTATTATTAATCTCATTTATCCAAAAATCCTTAAGATCAAATTTTATCTGGGCTTCCACCTGATCTTCATTGCCTTGTTTTTCATAATTAGCATTTAAAAAAAGATCTATACTGCCTGATTTAGGTACTAAATTAAGATGGTCTTTTATATATGGATGATAAAATGGAATAAAAACATCTGTTATTTTAAGATCTGCTTTTGACTCCAAAGTGTTTAAAAAAGGTTTGGTCTCAAGATCAAGCTTTATTTTTGCCTGATCTGCAATCGCTGAAACATAAATATTTACAGGAACTTCCTTATCTTTTTCAAACCCTGAAATAAAAGGAATTAAAAGATCCAATTTCTTTATTTCATGGGTAATGTCTAAAGACTTATCACTAAAAACAAAACTTCCATTTTCAATTTTTAAATCTGTAACTAAAAAATCAAAGTTTTTCTCTTTTTTGCTTTCTTCATCAATTTTTTCATCTGCTTCAGCTTTTTTTTCTTCAAGTTTTTCTTCTTCAACTTCAGAAATCAAATCTGAAAAATTAAACTCATTGTTTTTGTTTTTCTCAATATAAACTTCAGGCGAAAGAAGATAGAAATCTGATATTACAGGGGAAAATTTTAAAACAGATGAAATAACCCCTAAATTTGCATATACTTCTTCAAACCCTGCAAAGACATTTTCTTTATCCTTGGTATAAACTTTAAAATTTTTAATCTTAAAAGAAAAAGCAAAGGGATTAAACCTTATTTGGCCTATTTCTACATCTCTTTTTAATACTTCACTTAGCTTTCCAGGAGCTATATATTTAGCTGCAATAGGAATAATTAAAAATCCCAATACAGAATAAAATATAAAAAGACCTGCGAAAACAAGACCTATTTTATTTTTTTTACTCATAATTTTCCTTTCAAAAATTAAACTATTATTTGTCTACTAAAGAATTAAAAACATCAGCTTTTAACTTTTATGTTTAGCTAAAAACTCTAAAGTTTTGGTCTTTAGTTACCTTATTCATCAGCACTCAACATTTTAGTAAAGAAACAACACTTAAAACTTTCATTCTTTAATCAAGCAAATTTCCAGTTTTAAGACAATGACTATTTATAAATTTTAAAAAGAAACTATCCAATTAGGACAATCCAAATATTTTCTTACTAAATCCAGATATTTTTTTTCAGATTCTCTTAAAAAAACTGTCAGCCAACCAGGATTGTGATATAAAAAGAGCAAGGTTGGAGAGTAAATGCAAACAATTAAAAAATCAAAAAGATCAATAAGTGCAATAGGTGCTGAGGGCGGACTCCTGGTTTTTTCCCTTTTCCCCTTTTTGCCCGTACTTAAAAAAGACTCCCTTATTCAGTCTTTAATATGGTCTTTACCTGCTTTTATTTCATTTAGTTTATGCATTTTATGTGCATCAACTTTAACAACCCATCCAAAGCTTGCAAAAAAAATCGGCTTTTTTTCAGCTCTTTTATGTTTTTTGTCATTTTATGAAAATTTAATCAAAAACCACTTTGCCTTTCTTTTTGCTTTAATATCTTTAATAAGCATTTGTTTTATTTTAAAAGATTATAAATTAGAATCTGGAAAACTATCTGATATAACAACCCATGAACAAAGATGCTTTAAAAGGATTTTATGGGGATCTTTTTCTTTTACTGCTCTTTTTTTAATTTGTCTTCTTCCTTTTGAAAAAAATCTTTTATTTTCATCTGCAGCTGTCCATTTATCAATTTTTGTAAATCAAATTATTTTTTTAAGATTTGCCAGGTCTAAAAACAATAAAATCCTGAAATATCTTTATATTATATATGGAATTTTAACTTTAATTTTCATAGTTTTTTCATTTATAAAATTATGTTTTTTAATTCCTTTTTTTATAGCTTTATTGAATTTGTTAATTCTTTCCAGAGAAAAAAAGTTTTATTCAAAAATGAATTGGCTTGAAGTTATTTTGGATCATCCTGCACGAATACTAACTTCTGGATTCCTCTTTCTTTGCACCCTGGGAGCTTTTCTGCTTTTTCTTCCTATAAGTTCATCTGGAATAAAAATAAGCTTTATTGACGCAGCATTTACTTCAGTAAGTGCTGTTTGTGTAACTGGGCTTATTGTTCTTGATACTTCTTTGGACTTCTCAATTATAGGACAATTTTTCATTCTTTTACTTATTCAGCTTGGCGGACTTGGAATTATGACAATAACTGCTGCTGCACTTTACACAGTTGGCCAAAGATTAAGTTTAAAACATGAAAAAATAATAGCATCAACTGCTAACACAGATCATAAAACACTTTTTTCAAGCCTTAAACAGATTGTATTATTTACTTTTATTGTTGAAGCATTGGGAGCTGTTATTCTTTCAACTCTTTTTACTTTAAATGGGGAGTCTTTTACTTCAGGTGTTTTTAAAGGAATTTTTACTGCTGTTTCAGCTTTTTGCAATGCTGGCTTTGCACTTCAATCAGACAATCTTTTAGGTTACAACACAAATCCACTTATACTCCAAACAATTGCAACCCTTATTATTTTAGGAGGAATTGCACCTGCAACAACATTTTTGATTCCAAAATGGATTAAAGGACAAAAAATTCCTTTATCCGCTTACATACCTCTTACAACAACACTTATTTTACTTAGCTTGGGAACTATTTGCGTTTTGCTTTTTGAATGGAACGGGTTTTTATCTGAATTTAATTTTTTCAACAAACTAAGCAATGCCTGGTTTCAGTCTGCAACACTTAGAACTGCGGGGTTTAACTCGGTTGATTTAAACTCAGTTTCTCAACCAATGCTTATAACAATGATTGCTCTCATGTTTATAGGCGGAAGCCCTGGAAGTACTGCAGGAGGGGTAAAAACAACGGCATTTGCACTTGTTTTTATTACCTTTATTGAAAATATTAAAGGTAAAAAAAACATTGTGGTAAAATCACGAACAATTCCCCAGGAAAGTATAAATAAAGCAATAACAGCAATTGTTGCAGGATTAATGCTTTGGTTTTTTATTGTAATTATGCTTGAAATAACTCAAACAATCAGCCCATCTCAAATACTGTTTGAAGCCGCCTCTGCCCTTGGAACAGTTGGTCTTTCAATAGGAGCAACCGCTTTGCTTGATGAAATTGGTAAGGTAATTATAATGACAACAATGTTTATTGGAAGAATAGGCTCTGTTACTCTTTTCATGTTTTTAAGAGAAGAAGCAAGATCAGGATTTGCAAAATGGCCAGAGGAAAAAATAAATATCACTTAATTATTTACTAAAATCATAGATTTATATCTGTAGACGAGTCAAGTTTAACAAAAAAATGGAAATTTCCAGGGTTAAACTTTAAATCTGACTCCCAAATAAAAAACTAATTCCCCAGTTATTTAAACAGGAGAAAAAATGGCTCAACAAATTATAATAATAGGCCTTGGTCAATTTGGAATGTCACTTGCCAGAACACTTTCAGAAAGAAAAGCTGAAGTACTTGCAGTTGATCCTAAAAAGAACCGTGTTGAAGAAGCAGCAAGTTTTGTAACAGAAGCTGTTATAATGGATGCCTCTGATGAAACAGAACTTTCAAGCCTTAATCCTTCAAAAAGAGATGCTGTTATATGTGCAATAGGAGATGATTCAAGAGAGTCTTCTATTATTTGCACTGCTCTTTTAAGGCAAATGGGAGTTCCATATATTGTTTCAAGGGCAAATGACAGGGTCCATGAAAGAATTTTACGACTTGTAGGAGCCCATGAAATTATAAATCCTGAAATGGAGTTTGGCAAAAAATTTGCCAATAAACTTTTATACAGAAAAGAAATAGCCAATTCCCCTCTTGGAGACGAATTAAATCTTACTGAAATCAGAGCCCAGCCATATATGATTGGTAAAACTCTTGCAGAACTGGAACTTCCAAAAAAATTCGGAGCAATTGTTGTGGGTTTTAGAAAAAAAATATCAGGAAATATTGTACTTCCAAATCCAAATCTTCCTTTAAATGAAAATGACACCTTAGTTATTGCAGTAAATGAAGATTTAATACCACAACTTATCAAAGGGAAATAAGATGAAAACCTCAAACTCCTTAAGAGCAGGAATCTGGATTCTTATCATATCAAACCTTCTTATGGCTTTTGGTTCAATCTGGGTTTTAGTAAGAATGTCTCCTGCCATTGAACATATAATTGCAAGAAACGAACGCTCTCTTTATGCCTGCGAAATTATGCTGGCATCCATTGCAGCAAATCCAGAAAACACTTCCGACAAAAAACTTTTAGAAGATTTTACATCAGCCATTGATTCTGCAAAAGCTAATCTTACAGAACAAGGAGAAGCAGAAGAACTTGAAAATATAATAAAAAAACACAAAGATGCCTTTAGTGGAAATATGTTGAAAAAAAAAGAAACAATCAACCATATTTTAAAGCTCTCAGAAATCAACAGACATGCAATGATTAAGGCTGATTTAAAAGCAAAACAATATGGATATGCCGGAGCCTGGGCAATTGTTTTTATGGCAGGTTTTGTTTATTTTGCAGGACTTATTTTCAAAAGAAGCATTATAAAAAACCTTTTAGTTCCCATTGATGAAATTCACAAAGTAATTATTGCCAACCTTAAAAATGACAAAATGAGGAGATGTTCAGGAACAGCTCTTCCAAGGGATATTGAACTGATTTATTCTGATTTAAACAAATATATAGATAAAAATCAGGGTGAAAGGACTTTATTCTAATAGATTTTTTTAATTAATTATTCTAAAATCCTTTTTTATCTATACCACAAACACAAAACTTTAAAATTATTAAGCTTAATCTTTGTAAAATTAAAAAACCCTGATTTACTTCTTGAATTAAATTTAAAATTTTATTTAAAAGTATAAACCTCAATTTTCTTTCATTAATTAAATAAAAAAAAATGGAAAAAAATGGCAAGATTTTTAAAAAACAAAAAAGCATCAACAGGCAAAGCCCCGGGAGAAGCTGTTTTTATAGGTGATAAAAAAGTAAATTCTGTTACCTATGAAATTTTCAATTATAACAAAGACTTCTCTGATGAATCAAACCCAGATGAAATTGATGAGAGTTTAAAATTTCAAGATGAAGACTCAATAACCTGGCTTAATATCACAGGACTGCACAACCCAGACAAACTTAAAAAAATTGCTCAAAAATTTAATATCCACCCTCTTGTAATGGAAGATATTGCAAATACAGGTCAGCGTCCTAAAATTGAAGAATATGAGGATTCAGTTTTTATTGTTATTAAAATGATTAATTATAATGAGGAAAACGGAAAAGTATTTAATGAACAGGTAAGTCTTATTTTAAAAGAAAATCTGCTCATTACTTTTCAGGAAAGAGAAGGAGATGTTTTTGAGCCGGTAAGGGAGAGAATAAGAAATAAAAGGGGAAGAATAAGAAGTTTGAAATCCGATTATCTTTGCTATGCCCTTCTTGATTCACTTCTGGACAACTATCTTATTATCATTGAAAAAATAGGCGGAAAAATTGAAACCCTTGAGCTAGAAATCCTTGAATCTCCTGACGATGAAACTTTGACAAAAATAAACACTTTCAAAAGAGAAATAAGTTATTTAAGAAAAACAATAAGACCTGTAAAAGAGTTGGTTCAAAGACTTTCAATCATGGATTCTGAACTCATAATAGAATCTACAATCCCCTTTCTTAAAGATCTTTTCGATCTTTCAACCCAGGCTCTTGAAGTTGTTGAAACTTACAGAGAAATTCTTTCAGACCAGCATGCTATCTACAATACCTGGATAAATAACAGACTAAATGAAATAATTAAATTTCTTACCTTGTTTTCTGCTGTTTTTATTCCTTTATCTTTTCTTTCAGGAGTTTATGGAACAAACTTCGAATATTTTCCTGAGCTTAAATACAAATATTCCTATTTTATTTTTTGGGGAGTTCTTATTGTAACAGCCTTATTTATAATAAGATTTTTTAAAAATAAAAAATGGCTCTAAAAAAATTTACAAATTTTAATTTATTATTTGACAAATTCGAACAATTGTTCCAAACTAGCGTTCGATTTGTAAATAATAAGGGAAAAAAATGGATATAGTTGAAATAAACGACACTAAAAGAAAAATTATGGAAGCTGCAGGAGAAATTTTTGCTCAAAAAGGCTTCAATTCTACAACTATCAGAGAAATCTGTAATAGTGCCGGCACCCACGTTGGTTCGGTAAACTACCATTTCAAGGATAAAAAAAATCTTTACGAGGAAGTACTCCAACATACACATATCTCAGCTTTGAAAAAATACCCTCCAGATTTGGGACTTAAAAAAAACTCATCACCTGAAGACAAACTCAGGGCCTATATAAATTCAATGCTTTTAAGAATCCTTGATGATGGTTTCCCTGCCTGGCATGGTAAATTAATGGCTCAGGAGTTTGCAAATCCTACAAATGTTGTTCACAAAATCATTGAAAAATCTATCAAACCTTCCCAGCAATATCTTGCATCAATAGTAAGAGAAATTCTGGGAATTGAAAAAGAAAACAAAAATGAAATAGCGGTTTTTTTATGCACAATCAGTATTGTTGGTCAATGCCTTCAGTTTTTCAAGGGAAAGGAAGTGATTGAAGGGCTTTGTCCCAAAGATTTCAACACAAAAGATATTGAAATGCTTACAAATCAAATCACTTTATTCTCCCTTGGAGGAATTCAGGAAGTAAAAAAAGAGATTAACAAAAAAAACAATTAACTTCAGTTCAAATTTCGGAGGATTTTAATGAAGCCTGAAAAAAAGATGAGTAATTTTTTAACCTGTGCTTTCAGTGTTATTCTGATTTCAGCAGCTCTGGTTATTACCGGGTGTTCAAAACCCGAAGATCAACAAGGTCAACCCCAAGGCTATGGTCAGATTCCAAAAGTAACCTATGTAACAATCAAGCCTCAGTCTGTAGAGCTTACAACTGAGCTTCCGGCAAGAACATCGGCTTACCTTGTTTCGGAAATCAAACCCCAGGTTAACGGAATTATTCAAAAAAGATTTTTTGAAGAAGGAGCAGATGTAGAAGAAGGTCAGATTTTATATAAAATTGATGACGCTCCTTTCAAGGCTGCTCTTAAGGCAGCAAAAGCTACTCTTGACAAAGCAAAAGCAAGCCTTCCTCCGATTAAATCAATGGAAGCCAGATACAAAAGACTTTTAAGTGGTAAAGCCATAAGCCAGCAGCAATATGACGATGTAAAGTCCGAACTTGATCAAGTTCTTGCTCAAATAAGGTATCTTGAAGCAGAAGTTGACAGGGCCGAAATTAATCTTGGATACACAGATGTTAAAGCTCCAATTTCAGGAAGAATCGGAAAATCCCTTGTTACTGTTGGTGCTCTTGTTACAGGATATCAGCCTACACCCTTAACAACAATTCACAAATTTGATCCAATTTATGTTGATGCTGCCCAGTCAACCTCAGATATGCTAAGGCTTAGGGAAAACCTAGAGTCTAAAGCAATTCAAAAAAATGAGGATGAAAATAAAGTAAATATTATTCTTGAAAATGGTAAATCCCATGCAATTGAAGGCAAATTTAAATTTAGGGATGTAATAGTTGATCCAAACACAGGTTCAAGCTTGCTTAGAATTGTTGTGCCAAATCCTTCAAGAATACTTCTTCCAGGTATGTATGTTAGAGCTGTTCTTCAAGAAGGTATTGCAGAAAATGCCATTCTTGCTCCCCAGGAAGGTGTTGCAAGAACACCTAAAGGAGAACCATTTTCTTATATAGTAAGTGAAAAAGGGGAAATTGAGTTAAGAATGCTTACAATAAACCGGGCAATCAACAACAAATGGCTTATAATTGATGGCCTTTCAGATGGTGACAAAGTTGTTGTGGAAGGTCGTTCAAAAATAAGAGCAGGAGCCATTGTTGAGGGTAGTGAATTTAAACCCCAATAATTCCTGAAATAAAAGGATTTTTGTTTTTTGCATTCTTTTTTATTTAAACCTTAAATAGAAGTGAGAATAAAAATCCTAAGACATGAGTTTAAAGGAGATATATAAACATGCTCTCTAAATTTTTCCTTGAAAGACCTGTGTTTGCATGGGTTATTTCAATAGTAATAATGCTTCTGGGCGGGCTGGCAATCTACAATCTTCCCATTGCCCAGTATCCGCCAATTGCACCACCGTCAATTTCAATCAGTACTTTTTATCCTGGTGCTTCTGCTGAAACCGTTGAAAACAGTGTTGTTCAAATCATTGAGCAGAAAATGACGGGATTTGACAACTTGCTCTATATGACATCTGACAGTGAATCATCTGGTACAGCAAGAATTGAACTTACCTTTACTCCGGGAACAGATCCAGACCTTGCCTGGTCTCAGGTTCAAAACAAGCTTCAGCTTGCAATGGCAAGTCTTCCTGAAGTGATTCAAAAACAGGGAATCATGGTTAGTAAATCAACTGCCAACTATTTAATGCTTGTAGGTATTATTTCAGAAGACGGAAGCATGGACGGCCATGACTTAAGAGATTATGCCCAGTCAAGCATTGAAAACGTTCTTGCAAGAGTCCCTGGTGTTGGTGAAGTTGAAAGTTTTGGTCCCCAGTATGCCATGAGGATCTGGCTTGATCCAGATAAACTTATAAGTTACAAAATGACAATTAACGATGTTATTGCTGCTTTAAGGTCTTATAACGTAGAAATTTCAGCTGGACAATTTGGTGCTGCTCCCAGCGTTGAAGGCCAAAGACTTAACGCTTCAATAATAGTGCAAAACCTTTTAAGAACACCTGAAGAATTTGCCAATATTCCTCTTAGAGTTAATGAAGACGGTTCCATTGTAAAAATAAAAGATGTGGGAAGAACTGAGCTTGGTACAGAACGCTACGGAATTACTTCATTTTACAATGGAATGCCTTCAGCTGCAATGGCAATAAGACAGGCAGCCGGGGCAAACGCCCTTGATACTGCTGACAATATAAGAAAAAAAATGGATGAACTTTCCCAATATTTTCCCGAAGGGATGAAAGTAAACTACCCATATGACTCTACTCCATTTGTAAGAGTTGCAATAACCGGGGTTGTTCAGACCCTTTTTGAAGCTATTTTTCTTGTTTTTGTAGTAATGTATCTTTTCATGGGAAACTTAAGAGCCACTATTATTCCCACTATGGCTGTTCCAGTTGTTATACTTGGAACATTTGCAGTTCTTGGCTTTTTTGGCTTTTCAATAAACATGCTCACAATGTTTGCCATGGTTTTAGCCATAGGCCTTCTTGTTGATGATGCCATTGTTGTTGTTGAAAACGTTGAAAGAATTATGACTGAAGAAGGTCTTCCACCAAAAGAAGCAACAGCAAAATCAATGGATGAAATCACAAGTGCACTTATAGGAATTGGTCTTGTACTTTCAGCTGTTTTTGGACCAATGGCTTTTTTTGGAGGTTCCACAGGGGTTATTTACAGGCAATTTTCTATTACAATTATCACTGCCATGCTTTTATCAGTTGTGGTAGCCCTTATTCTTACTCCTGTATTATGTGCTTCATTTTTAAAACCGCTTAAACCCGGCCACGAGCCTTCAGATAATTCGTTTTACCTTTTCCGACCTTTTTTTAGAGCATTTGATAAAGGGTTTTTCTGGACAAGGGATGTTTATACCATGTTTGTTGGAAGAACATTAAGAAAAAGATTTAGATACCTTTTTATCTATGTTCTTATTGTTGCCGGCCTTTTTTATCTTTTTCAGAAAATGCCAACAGCATATCTTCCTGACGAAGATCAGGGAACACTTTTTATTCAGGTTCAGCTTCCTTCAGGTTCAGCTCTTGAACAAACCGACGAAATAATGGAAGAAATAGCAGACTATATTCAAAAAGAAGAATCTGAATCAATTGACTCAGTACTTACACTTACAGGTGTAAGTTTTGCTGGTACCGCTCAAAGCATGGGTATGTGCTTTGTTCAGCTTAAAGACTGGGATTTAAGACAAAGCCCTGAACTTAAAGTAGATGCAATTGCAAACAGATGTATGGCAAGATTTTCCCAGATAAAAAATGCCCATGTTTTTGTTTTTGCCCCACCTGCTGTAGCAGAGCTTGGAATATCAACAGGATTTGATTTCATGCTTCAGGACAGAGGAGGAATAGGTCATGCAAGGCTCATGGAAGAAAGAAATAAACTCCTTGGGATGGTGGCACAAGATGAAAGGCTTACAAGAGTCAGACCAAACGGAATGGAAGACGTTGCTCAGTATAGAATTGATATAGACTGGGAACAGGCAGGGGTTCTTGGAGTCCCAATAGATGCAATACATTCAACAATAGCAACTGCATTTGGAAGTGCTTATGTAAACGACTTTATCCAGGGAGGCAGAGTAAAAAGGGTTTATATTCAGGCCGACCATGAGCATAGAATGCTCCCTGAAGATATTGATAATTTATATGTAAGAAACAATAAAGGAACAATGACTCCATTTACTGCATTTTCAAAAGGATACTGGTCAAGCGGGTCACCAAAACTTGAAAGATTTAATGCTTTTTCTTCAATAAACATACTTGGAGAAGCCGCCGAAGGAATAAGCACAGGAGAAGCAATGCAGGCAATGGAAGAACTAACTTCCAAACTTGACCCTGGTATTGGCTTTGACTGGCACGGTATTTCATATCAGGAAAAAATGGCAACAACACAAACAGGGATCCTTTATACCTTTTCAATGATTGTTATTTTTCTATGCCTTGCAGCTCTTTATGAAAGCTGGTCAGTTCCCGTATCAATCATGCTTATACTTCCACTTGGAGTAGTGGGCGGAGTTATTGCCTCAATGACACGGGGTCTTCCAAATGACGTTTATTTTCAAATAGGCCTTCTTACAGTTCTTGGTCTTACAACCAAAAACGCAATTCTTATTGTTCAGTTTGCCATGCTTAGAAGAAAAGAGGGAAAACGCCTTGTAGAGGCAACCCTTGAAGCTGCTAAACTCAGGTTAAGACCTATTATCATGACTTCCCTTGCTTTTGGATTTGGTGTTCTTCCCCTTGCCATTGCTTCAGGTGCCGGTGCTGGTGCCCAAAATGCAATTGGTACAGGAGTTTTAGGAGGGATGGTAACTTCTACTACAATTGCTCTTATATTTATTCCTCTTTTCTATGTAATTATAGTTAGAATTTTTGAAAGGAAAAAAACTGTAAGTTTAAAAGAGCAATTAAAATAATTAGTTTGTGAAAAGACTAAAATTCAAACCCCGGAACTTTTAGTTTCGGGGTTTTTATTTTCAAAAATAAAATTTAATATCTGACCGCCCTTTTTAAACAAAAAAAGCTTTGTATATTTCCCAAAACCTGCTGTCTTGACTGTTTTCATACTTTATGAATATATTCATTTTTCAATTAATTATAATACAATGTGTCAGTAAACAAAATAAACAAACTTAACCCCGACCAATACAATTGCTTGGTCAAAGACTGAGGTTTGCAATATCTTCAAACTAAAAACAGGTATCTATTTTTATGGTTAAAGAAAAAAGCCCCAATAAATCCATTGCTCCTTTTGTAAAATGGGTGGGCGGAAAAAGACAATTAATTAAAGATTTAGAAATCCATTTCCCTTCTGAAATTTCTACTTACTATGAACCTTTTGTGGGCGGAGGAGCTGTATTGTTTCATCTTCAACCCAAAAAAGCAGTGATCAATGATACTAATAAAGAACTAATAAACTTATATAAGACCATAAAAAACAATCCTGACAAACTTATTAAGGATTTAAAAAAACATGAGAACACTCCTGAATATTTTTATAAAATCAGGAGTTTAGACAGAGACAAAAATATCTACTCAAAGCTTTCAAAAGTGGAAAAAGCTTCAAGAATTGTTTATTTAAATAAAACCTGTTTTAATGGTTTATATCGGGTAAACAGCTCAGGAGAATTTAACACACCATTTGGAAAATATAAAAATCCAAATATTGTTAATGAAACAACAATAAAAGCAGTAAGTAATTATTTGTCTACAAACTTGATTGAAATTTTAAATATTGATTTTGAAAAATCCCTTTTAGAGTCTAAAGAAGGCGATTTTGTATATTTAGACCCTCCCTATGACCCTGTTTCTAATAGTGCTAATTTTACAGGATACACCAAATCAGGCTTTGGAAAAGATGAGCAATTGAGATTGAAAAATATTTGCGATAATTTAAATAAAAAAGGAGTGAAATTTTTATTATCAAACTCTTTTACAAATTTTATTCAAGACTTATATTCTGATTATAAATTTTCAATTATAAATGCCAAAAGATCTATAAATTCTAATGCTAAAAAACGAGGGGCAATAAAAGAAGTCCTTGTGAAAAACTACGATTAAGCCTAATTGTTATTTTTTAAAAAAATTTGCTTGTCTTTTAAATTTAATATTTTTTTAGTGCAATCAATTGATTTGCACTCATTTATTTTAATTATTTTAATAGCTTAGCTTTCAGAAGATCAGAAGACAAAATCCAGTTTTCGTTGCAAACCTGTTTTTATTTGCTTTTTTGTTAATAAAGCCCAGCCACAACAATCAGAGCAATTAAAATAGCAAGGATTTGACTTTCCTAGATTAAAATATAAATGAAACTTATTGATTTTTACTCTTTAATAAGAGATGTTTATTTTAAAGTTTTATTCATTATCAAAGTCATAAATAAAATCTATGCACTTTAAAATCAGAAAAAGCACCAATGGAAGAAAAAAAAACTGCCCTGCCCAAAGACTATGAAGGAAGACTTTTATTTCAAGATATTTCTCTTGACCTGAAAAAAAGTCTTTGTTCATATATAAACCGTCTTCAATCAATAAACGAGCTTCTTGTTCCTGCAATTTTGTATATTTCAGCCTGGAAAGATGGAAAAAATGAAATTTGGTATGAATATGCAGGAGATAATTTTAAAGATCTTTTTTCTTCGGATATAAAAAATTTATCCTCAGTATTTAAAAACTCAGTAAAAGCAAGAAAAACTTATGTACAAAAAGAATCTAATCTCACAATTCAAACCCAGGACAAACCTCTTCTTCTTAAAAAAATTTTAAAACTAAGAAATGAAACTGAAAATTCCGGATTTAATGAGGCTGTATATAAAATAGAATATAGAAACAATATCTTCTGGCTAAAAGATCAGGCTAGAGTAATTCCTTTTACTAAAGATAAAGTTACAATTTCAATAGGCAATCTCACCAATGTCACCAAGGAAATGGAAGCAGACGAAGCAAGAAAAAAAGCAGAAATTATTCTTAAAAACAAGGAAGAAATTCTTACTTCCCTTTTTAACAACTCATACGATTCTGTAATCTTAACAGACATTGAGGGAAACATTATTGATTGCAATGAGGTTGCTGAAAGAACTTTCAATTATACTAAAAACGAGCTGATAAACAAAAAATATTATTCTTTTATTCTTCCCCAAGAAAGAAAAACATCAATAAATAAAATAAAAGAAGTAATGGGCAAAAAAAATATCAGAACAGAACTCACTCTTTTGACAAAAGATAAAAAAACCTTGGAAGTTGAGGTTAGCATAGTAAGAATAGACAGCAATCCTTTAGTTATTCAATCATTTATAAGAAAGAATTCAGAAAAAATTGCTCTTGAGAAGGAAAAAATTGCTACCAGCAAATTCAAACTTGTTTCCACTATGGCCACAGGTATTTCCCATGATATCAACAATATTTTGTCAATAATCCACGGAAATCTTTCACTTGCAGCCATGGAAGCTTCTAAAAATAACAATGAAAATATTTTAAAAATAATTGAAAGAATTAACAAAGCTTCTTCCCACCTGGAACTTATAACAAAAAAATTTTTCAGCTTTTCAGATACATCTTTAATTATAAAAAATTCTATTGAAATTAAATCTTTTTTTAATAAGTACGTTGATAAATACAAAGATTTAACTCTGACAATTAAAATCGCAGATAATCTTAAATATTTTCGTATAAACCCCTTGATTTTTGAACCTGCAATTGATGCTATAATTGAGAATTCTTCAGAAGCAATAGCAAACTCAAAGCATAAGGAAATTAAAATAAAGATTTCGGATTTAACAATAAAAGAAGATTCAGATTTAAAAGAAAAACTTTTTAAAGAAGAAAACTATATTAAAATTGAAATCATTGACTCAGGAAAAGGAATCAAACCTGACAATATCAGCAGAATGTTTGACCCGTATTTTTCAACCAAGCCTTTGTCATCAAAAAAGGGAACCGGGCTTGGACTTTCCAATGTTTATACAGCAATCAAACAGCACGAGGGGTATATTGAGGTTGAGTCAAAGGAAAATATTATGACAAAATTTATCGTTTATATCCCAGAGTAAAATCAAAAATCAGATAAAATTAAACTTAGTTTTAAAGTGAAAAAACACTAGATTTAAAAATCTTATTTTATTATCCTAAAAACACTTAGCTCCTAGCTTAAAAACTCTCTATAAAACAATAGAAAATCATGGTAAAAACTAAACAATTTACTTAATAAGCAAATTTGTTATATAGGTTTCTTAAATGTAAATTAACCAGGCTAAGCTTTTATTTTTTCACAGATTCAAAAAAATAAAAGTTTAGCATATCAAATGTAAATTTATAATACTTAAATTTGAAAGAACTTTATGAGTATTCTTAATGCCATAGGTAACACGCCTATAGTGGAGTTAACAAATATCTGGAGTACTGAAAAGACAGGAATAAAAATTCTTGTAAAACTTGAAGGTTCAAATCCAGGAGGCTCTGTAAAAGACAGGCCTGCATTCTATATGATACAAAAAGCTTATGAAAGCGGACTTCTTACAAAAGAAAAAACCATACTTGAACCCACCTCAGGAAATACAGGAATCGGGATGGCTATGGTTGCAAGAGCAATGGGTTTTTCCATAAAACTAATCATGCCGGCCTGTGTCAGCACTGAAAGAAGATCCATTCTGATTGCAATGGGAGCAGAACTTGAGCTTACCCCTGGAAGTGAAAAAACAGACGGGGCAATAGCAAGAGCCAATCATATTCTTGAATCCTACCCAGACAAGTATTATATGCCCAATCAATTTAAAAATGAAGCAAACTATATGGCTCATTTTTATTCAACAGGGCCTGAAATCAATGAACAGACAAAAGGTGAAGCTGATCTTTTTGTAGCTGGAATGGGAACTACAGGAACATTGATGGGATGTTCAAAATATTTTAAAGACAACAATTTAAAAACAAAAGTACTTGGGATTGAACCCCAAATAGGTCACAGAATCCAGGGCCTTAAAAATATGGAAGAAGCAATTGTTCCAGAAATATATAATCCCTCTTTGCTTGATCATAAAATTTTTTGTAGTGACAGGGATGCATTTAATACAGTAAGGGAGCTTGCTCTTTGTGAAGGAATTTTTTGCGGAATAAGTAGCGGTGCCGCACTTTGGGGTGCAATGGAAGCAGCAAAAGATATGGCAAAAGGCTCAACAATTGTTGTTCTTCTTCCTGACCGGGGAGACAGATACCTATCAACAGAAGTGTTTAGAAGTGTTTGTGCTAAATGCCCTCCATGATTTTGCTTACAATCTATAAAACCAAAGATTAACGTTTTAGCAGACAAAACACTGTTTTTGTGCTAAAAAATCAATCAAAGGTAATTGATTATTTTAAAAAACAAAAACAATTAAAGTTGGAGTTTTTCAGGAACAGAATATTATGAAAGAAATTTTAAAATTATCCCAGGAAATTAATAGTTTTTTTGAAACAAAAGATAAAAACCAAAAGGTTTTTTTTAATCATATTTTTTTAAATTATTGTTCAAAATATGCTGTTAATAAAGATTTCGGAGGAATTGGCGGAGAATTTCAGGATATCTACAAATTCACCAAAGCTCTTACCAAAGAAACTGCCAACCTTGGAATTTCACTTTCAATTCTTATAAACATGCTTATTTTAAAAATTATTTCCATTTATGGAAATGATGAGCAAAAAGAAAAGTATCTTAAAAGTTCAATTGAAAAAGGGCTTGTTTTTTCATTTGCTGTTTCAGAACCCAAAGCAGGCCCCCACCCTAAGTACCTAAAATCATCAGCAGTAAAAAACAACAGCCTATATGTTCTCAACGGAGAAAAAACTTTTACCACCAATGCCCCTATTTGTGATTACTCAATAGTTATTGCTATAACTTCTGTTGATGAAAGAAAAAACTACTCTGCCTTTTTTGTTCCCTCAGACAATACAAATGTATTGATTGAACCAATTGAAAATCTCCCTTTTTTCAAAGATTGCCCCCATGGCTCAATTAAGTTCACAAACTTTGAAACAAATGAAAAAGAAATTTTGGGTAAAATTGACAAAGCCTATGATGAAATAGTAATGTCTTTTAGAAAATATGAAGATATTTTAATGGCAGGACCAATTTTAGGCGTCTTTGAATATCTTATACATTCTGTTCTCAAAAAAAATAAAGATATTGACAACAAAGATTTTTTATATGAATCAGGAGCAATTATTGCCTCAGTTAAAACACTTGATTTCCTCTGTGAAAAAGCATGTATAGAGCTTGAAAACAATAAAAACACAACTGAATTCATTCATCTGTTTTTAAGAGATCATTTTAAATCTTTAATTGAAAGGCTTAATAACCTAGCTTTAAAATTTGAACTTGACTTTGAAAATACAGAAAAAGAAATTTTGGAAGACCTTTCAAGTTCAGGCAAAATTGCTTTTAAATCTGCCTGGACAAAACTTGTAAAACTTGCCGAAAGCGAGAGTTTATAATGTTTAG
The DNA here is from genome assembly GCA_034006035.1 of Desulforegulaceae bacterium. NCBI lineage: Bacteria > Pseudomonadati > Thermodesulfobacteriota > Desulfobacteria > Desulfobacterales > Desulforegulaceae > Desulforegulaceae bacterium. Next base: position 131,859 of record JAVETN010000005.1, on the reverse strand, counting down.
TGCCAAGATCAACGAAGAAAAAAACAGGCTTTATCTCTACCTGGGGGGGATGGCCGAAAAACAAGATTGCAGCCTGGCCATAGATCAAACAGAATATTATGTTCGTTATTTAAAACAAGGCTTTACCTGCATTTCTGACTTAAGAGGATTTAAATTCAGCGATTGTGATCATTATTTTATGCAATCAATTCAGGAAACCTTGTGGGATGCCGGAGTAAGACTGGCGGTAAGGGTTATTGAAAACAACGGACTCAAAATCTTTTGCTATGAAAAAAAGAGCATTGTCTGGCCTGGATACCAAATTGAAACTGCATTCAGTGTAAGGGAAGCTGAAAGAATTCTTTCAAGAATCGGATTATAATCCCAATGTTTTCGGGAATTCTCCCTGTTATCCTGACTTTTTTCACAGGGATGGTTTTAAAACAATTAAAAATAGTTTCCTCAAAAGATGCGGATTTTATTTTAAAGCTTATATTTTATGCAGGAATTCCAGCACTTGTTCTAAGCTCATTTCACAATTCAATTATTGAAAAAGAGTTAATTTTTCTTCCCTTTACAGCGGTATTTGTGCTTTGCTTTTCAGGTCTTCTAACTCTTTTATTTTCATTTTTATTAAAACCTGAAACAAAAACAAAAGGGTCGGCAGTCTGTGGAGCCATGATAATGAACACAGGGTTTTGCCTGCCATTTATTGAAGCTTTTTACGGGCCTTCCGCAATTATTCCTGCACTTATTTTTGATATTGGAAATGCTTTTTTTGTTTTCACATTTACATATTTTATAGCGGGAAGATTTTCCGCCAGTGAAAAAATCAAACCAAAAGACTTTCTTAATTTTTTAAAAAATCCTCCACTTATTTCAATAATAATTGTTTCTGCCTTAAATTTATTTAATATTGAACTTGGAAAACCGATTTTAAACTATTTCCAGTTTATTTCCCAAATGGTACTTCCGCTGATAATGATTGCCATAGGGGTTAAATTTAATTTAAGAGGAAAATTTTCTTTATTTTTATTTTCAACCATATTTTCCAGAATGGCTGGAGGTTTTGCAGCCGCTTATTTAATATTGTCTTTTTTTGAAATAGATCCTTTAATAAAAGCTTGTATTTTAATATGTGCATCTTCACCCATTGGATATAATACAATAACTTTTTCAGTTTTAAAGGATTTAGACAACGAATTTGCAGCCTCAGCAGTTTCATTATCAGCCTTTGGAGGACTTTTAATTCTTCCTTTGATTTTTTATTTAATCGGGTAAAACTATGATTATTGAAAAAAAAGATAATTTAATAATGGATAAAATCCATTTATATAAAAAAAAGATGAATGAAATAGACACTAAAATAACTCTTTATCTCTCTGACAAGAAAAAATACCCCCATCCAGGACAAGAATCCTTTGTGGAAGAAGTAAGAAAATTTGAAAACTCAGTCCATTCATATCCCAATAAAGAAGTCCAGTATTTTCTTGATAATCTTATGGAGTCATTGAGAATTCATGAAAAAATTTGGAGACAAAAATTTTTAAACTTTGAAAACAAAAGAAAAAAAATTTTTAGTGACCAAGAAATAAAAGATATCTACAATTTCTATACCGCAAAAAACAATAAAAAAAATATAGATTTTAATCATTTCAAAGAAAGATTTTCAAAGGCTATTAAAATTCAATCTGAAAAGCTTAAATCAAATGAAACTTTAAAGATCAAATATCTAGATACCGGAGAAATCCGGATTAAAAAGGAAAAAATTGAACATTTCTGATTTCATACCTTCAACTCCTGAAGAAGTGCAAAAAAGGGGCTGGGACAACCTGAATGTAATAATTGTAACAGGAGATGCCCACTTAGATTCCCCATTTATCGGCTCTACAATTATTGGAAGAGTTCTTTTATCAAAAGGATTTAAAGTAGGGATCATTTCTCAACCAGAAACAAATAATGATAAAGATATAAAAAGGCTTGGCCAGCCAAATCTTTTTTGGGGAGTAACAGCAGGAGCCATGGATTCAATGGTTTCAAACTACACTGCATCAGGTAAAAAAAGAAATAAAGATGATCTAACTCCCGGGGGAATAAACAATAAACGCCCTGACCTTGCCACAATAAAATACACAAACCTTATTCAAAGATATTTTAAAAACTCTGCCCCCATTGTCCTTGGAGGAATTGAAGCAAGTTTAAGAAGAATAAGTCATTTTGATTTTATTTCAAAAAAATTAAGGCGCTCTGTTCTTTTTGATTCAAAGGCAGATTATCTTTTATTTGGAATGGGTGAAAAATCAACCATTGAACTTGCAAACCACCTTAAAAACAAAACCTCTCCCCATAATATAAGGGGTCTGGCATATATATCAAAAACAATACCAAAAAATTATGAAACCATTCCTTCCTACGAAGAAGTGTCAAAGTCTAAAGATAAATTCAGGGAAATGTTTTTAAAATTTTATGAAAACAAAGATCCCATCTCAGCCAAAGGAATGGTTCAAAAACACAATGACAGATACCTTGTTTTAAATCCTCCGGCTCTAAATCTTACCCAAAAAGAACTTGATGAGGTTTATGAACTTCCATTTACAAGAAAAGTTCACCCCTTTGATTTAAAAAAAGGTGGGGTCAGTGCTGTTGAAACAATAAACCACTCGATTACAACCCATAGAGGCTGTTATGGGGAATGCAATTTTTGTGCAATTGCTGTTCATCAAGGAACGACTATTGTCTCAAGAAGCGAAGAATCAATTTTAAAAGAAGTGGAAAACATAACCAAAATGAAGACATTTAAAGGTTATATTACAGACCTTGGAGGCCCCACTGCCAATATGTATGGATTTGAATGTCAAAAAAAACTAAAGCTGGGTTCCTGCCTAGATAAAAGCTGCCTTTTTCCTTCAGTTTGCCCAAGCCTGAAACCCAGCCATAAAAGACAAATTGATCTTATCCAAAGAGCTGAAAATATAAAAAATGTAAAAAAAGTCTTTATTTCTTCAGGAATCAGGTATGACATGATTTTAAAAGATAAAAACTACGGTGAAAAATATTTAAAAAAAATAATTGATAAAAACATTTCAGGTCAGCTTAAAATTGCACCAGAGCACTGCGATGACAAGGTTTTATCTCTTATGGGGAAACCTTCTTCAGAGGTTTTGAAAAAATTTAAGTCAGTTTTCGACCATCTTTCAAAAAACAAAAAAATTTTTCTTAGTTATTATTTTATTGCAGCCCACCCTGGATGCTCAAAAAAAGAGATGATAAACTTAAAAAAATTCTGTATAAATATACTAAGGCATAACCCAAGACAAATACAAATTTTTACTCCAACACCGTCAACAATATCAACAATGATGTATTATACTAAAAAAGATATTGATAATAATGAAATTTATGTTGAGCAAAATTTAAGAGGAAAAGAAAACCAAAAACAAATAATAATAAGATGAAATAAGTTGATTTACAATTGACTGAGAAGATAATTTGTTACAACAATTGGTATTTAATTTAACAATTTATAAAAATAAGGCTGAAGAAAATGGTAAAATTACTTTTTAAGCTGATTCCTTTAGTAATCCTTTTATCCCACCCTTTCTTATCCTATGCTTCAGAAACCAGGGTTGATCTGAACAGCAGGGTTGAAATTGGTAAAGAACATTTCTCAACAGGAAATTTTGAAAACTCTTATCAAATTTTTAAAGATCTTTTTTTAAAAAACCCCGGGAATGAAACAATAAACTTTTATCTTGGAAGATCTGCTTTTGAGACCAAAAAATATGAAGAAGCTGTTTTTGCTTATCAAAGAATGCTTATTTCTCAACCCAATCTTTCAAGGGTCAAGCTTGAAATGGCAAGATCTTATATGGCTCTTGGCTCCTATCAGGAAGCAAAAAGAATTTTTAATGAAGTTTTAAACGAAAACCCTCCTGAAGATGTTAAGGAAAATATCCGCCTTTTTATAAAAGCAATTGATTCAAGAGAGAAAAAACATATTTTTTCAGGATCTGTTGAAGTTGGATATGGATATGATGACAACCCAAGGGCAACCTCTTCGGATAAGACAATTGAAATTCCTGTTTTTAACAACCTTCCAATGAATGTTGGGGGAAAAGGTTCAGATTATTTTTTTACTACCTCTGCTGAATTTGCCTATATATAACACAGACAATCAAGTTTTAAATCATATGAGAACAGATTTTTTCTATCAAAAAAACATTTATGATACGGAAGATGAACAAGATTTTAATTATATAAATCTTGGATTTACACCCAACTTTAGAATTTCTTCAGATCTATCCCTTGATATATCTTTTATTGCCCAGCATATAAGCATTGACAACGATTCTTATTTAAATACAGCAGGAACAAGACTTACTCTTAAAAAAACAATCTCAGACTCAAGCCGATTGAATTTTGGAATTTCACATACAAAAAATTTCTATGAAGATGACTATGACTCAAAAGATGGCTCAAATTCAGGGCTTGGAGTTTCATGGACAAAAGGAATTCAAAACTTTCTTATCACTCCTTTTCTTGGTTATTCCAAAGAAAACGCAGACTCTGATATTTACTCATTTAAAAGATATTCTGGAGGAATGGGTTTATTCTGGCTTCCTTTTTCCAAATTATCTTTTTCCGGATTTTATAGATTCCAAAAGTCTGATTATGAGGACGAAGAGCCTTTATTCCTTAAAAGAAGAGAAGACAAAGTCCATTTTTTATCAGGAGATGCAAAATGGATGGTTTATCAAAATCAGGAAAAAACAATATCCACCTATCTTGGAATTTCACACCTTTTCATAAACAATAATTCAAACGCTGACATTTATGATTATAAGAAAAACAAAACCACAGCTTATGTAAAACTAAGCTTTTAAATGAGGGCTGAAAAATGAGAAAATCAATTGTTTTTATAAAAAGTCTAATTTTATTTATTCTGATAATGCCTCTTTTTTCCAATGTTTATGCCTCTGTTGGGAAAATTGCAGCTTTAAGAGGGAAAGCTGTTTCTTTTAACAATCAAGCTTCAAACCAGCTCACAATAAATAGTGAAATTTTTTTAAATGATAGGGTTGAAACAGAAAAAAACTCAAGGCTTCAAATACTTTTTAAGGATGAAACAATTGCAAGTATGGGACCTGAAAGTATTATGATTGTAAAAAACTTTAAATGGGAAAATGATGAGCAAAGATTTGAAGCAGAAGCAAAAGAAGGTCTTTTCCATATAATGGGTGGTAAAATTGTAAATACAGCTCCTAAAAATTTTAAAATCAAAACCCCTGTTGCAAGCATTGGAATCAGAGGGTCAATCTTTGCTTTCAAAGTTGAGAAAAACAATTTAAATATTGTTTTTCTTGGTGGAAAAGGAATTGACATCACAACTTCCTTTGGAAGTACAGCTCTTGTAAAACCTGGTTTTGGAACAAATATTTCAGGTGATACAAAACAAATTGAAACTCCAAGAAAATTTACAGAAAAAGAAATAGCTGAGTTTAAATACACTGCTGAGGCTTCAGAAATTACTGCTCCCTTAAGCAAACAAAGCCTTGATATTTATCAACCAATAGAAACTAAAACCCCCCAATTAGCTATAGACGACAGAAATTTAGTTTCCCAGCCAAATCAAATTGGCTTTACAGAAATTGCTTCGGATAAAAATCAAAAAAATACAGCTGATAAATTTATTGAAGAACAACCAGGCGAAATAAAAAAATTAAATGGATTTGTTGCTGGTATAATTGAAAGTCAAATGGACAATGAAGTTTATTTCGAAGAAGTTGCAGAAGAATTATCAATTGATTTTGATGAAAAAAACAATACAATTTCTGGAAACATAGATAATCCTTCAATAACAGACACAAAGTTTAATTTTGAGGGTAAAAATGAATATCTCACCTGGGGTAATTGGAAAGCTTCGTATAATCATGAAGGTTACGGAGAAGAAACCCACACGCCCAATCCTGCTAAAGGTTTTTTCATAGCTGGCCAGCCTACAGAAAATATTGAAACTGTAATGGGTGAGCTTAAAAACAAGGGTACAACTCTTAATTATGAAGGCACTACAAATACAATTTTAATTAAAAACTTCAATGAAAAAAAAGATTTGCGAAACGGAAGGTTTTCAATGGATGTTTATCCAGACACTCTTGAGATCAAGGCTGAAATAAAACCTACAAATGACTTGACTTTTAAGTATGAAGGACAAATTAAAGAATCAAGAATAAATGCAAGCGAAATCCTTGACACCTCTTCTAACAATTCTTTCCATGGGAACCTAAACGGCAGTTTCTTTGGTCCCAATGCAGAAGCAGTGGGAGGTAATTTTAATGCTGAACACAGTACGGGCAGATACATCGGTACTTTCCAAGGAAAAAGATAAGCATAAATGAGCCGTAAAATCAATTTTCAAAAATCAATCCCTGCTTTAGCAGGGATTGTTGTTATAATTTCATCTGTTCTAGTGTTTCATTTTTACGCCTCAACAACAAATTCCATATTTAAAACCCTTGATTTTGAAATAACCAACCTAATGTTCAGAATAAGAGGAGAGCTTCCCCCATCTAAACAAATTGCAATTATTGATTTAGATGAAAAAAGCTTAAAAGAAATCGGCCAATGGCCCTGGTCAAGAAATATCCTAGCCGGTCTTATAGAAAAAATAGATTCAAAAGAAGCCAAGGTTATAGGCCTTGATATTTTTTTTCCTGAAAAAGACAGAACCTCACCTGCAACTATTCTTGAAAAGTTTGAGATAAAAGATTTAAACAAAAACAATCTCCCAGACTATGACCAAATTCTTGGAGCCCAGATTGCCCAGTCAAATCTTGTAATGGGTTATATGTTTGATTTTAAAAAAACCAATAGAAACAACGGTTTCCCTTTTTCATCAGCATCAATAAAAATTGATTTAGAAAATGTAAAATTCAGTGAGCTCAATATAAATCAGGCAAAAAATCTTATATTAAACATCCCTGAATTATCAACTTCTGTAACAGAAGGATTTATAAATGTTTTTCCTGAATCATCAGGGGCAGTAAAAAAAGTGCCTCTTTTTATAATGTACAACAACCTGCCCTACCCTTCTCTAGCACTTGAACTTTACAGGCTTTCCAAAGATTCTGACTCATTTGTTATCAAGCCCTCAAACCAAAAATCAGGATCAAAACACGCAATTCTTGGATTATATTCAGGCAATGACTTTATAAAAACAGATATTGATGCCCAAATGTTTATAAATTTCAAAGGAAAACCCTTTTCTTATAATTATTTTTCAGCTTCAGATATTTTAAATGACAAACCCAATATAAATCTTAAAAATAAAATTGTACTTATAGGAACTTCTGCAGCAGGACTTCTTGATCTTAAAGCAACTCCTTTTTCAGGAACATGCCCAGGAGTTGAAATCCATGCAAATATAATTGACAATCTTTTAAACAAAGATTTTATGAATTTTGATAAATTTACTGAAACTGCTGTTTCCTATATGATTTTGGTACCCTTGGGAATTTTTACAACAATTCTTCTTCTTTTTTCAGGGCCTATTTCAGCAGCAATTATTACAATTATAAATATCTGTGGAATTTTTCTTCTAAATTATTTTTTCCTCTTTAAAAACAATTTAATAGCAGGATTTTCTTTTCCTGTTTCTTCCCTTGGAACCCTTTCCATGGCAGTTATAATTTCCAATTATTTTTTCAGGGAAAAGGAAAAAAAATTCATTCAAACTGCATTTTCACATTATGTTTCTCCAGAAATTGTAAATCAACTTATAAAACATCCTGACAAACTTTCCCTTTCAGGAGAAACTAAAACAATTTCTATTATGTTTGGAGATATAAGAAGTTTTACTACAATATCTGAAAAGCTTGCCCCCCATGAATTGGGTCAGCTTTTAAATCTGTATTTTTCAAAAATAAGCGAAATAATACAAAGCAACAAAGGAGTGGTGGACAAATTTATTGGAGATGCTGTAATGGCTTTTTGGGGAGCTCCCCTTGAAAATGAAAACCATGGAATGGACAGTGTTGTTTCAGCAATGAAAATACTTAAAGGAGTTGAAATACTTAACAAGGAATGGGAAAAGAAAAACTTTCCATTTATAAAACTTGGAATAGGAATAAATTCTGGTGAAGCAAGAATAGGTAATTTTGGAAGTAATGACAGGTTTGACTATACTGCAATTGGTGACAATGTAAATCTTGCCTCAAGGGTTGAAGGTCTTACAAAATTTTATTCAGCAAATATTCTTATTACTGAAAATACAAACAATCTTGTTAAAGATGAAATTCTTACAAGAAAAACAGATTGGGTTAAGGTTAAGGGAAAAACCAAACCAGTTGAAATTTATGAACCAATTTCTATTTTACCCTTTGACCCTGAAACTGAAGATAAGGTAAAAACTTTTAATTTGGCTTTAAAAAATTACCATAATGGCAATTTTACTAAAGCAGAAGAAATTATAAAAAAATTAAAACACAAAGACAGTTTTTTTATTTATGAACTATATCTTGAAAGAATAGAAAAACTAAAAAATACTCCCTTAAACACCTGGGATGGAGTATTTGAGTTTCAAACAAAATAGCCTGGCAAAACTTGCCTTTACATACGGCAAAAGTAAAATCATTTAATTCAGACTATACAAAATGTTTTTACAAACAACTAAGGTAAAAAAATGAAGAAAGATCAAATAATTAAATTTAAGGATGTAAGTTATTCCTATTTACCCAACTCAACTCCAATACTTGAAAACATTAATTTTGAAATTTTTAAAAAAGAAATTGTATGTATTGTAGGACCTAATGGAGGGGGAAAAACCACTTTACTTAAACTTATTTCAGGCATTTTAAAACCTGATAAAGGAAAAATAGAAATTTTTGGTTCATCTCCCGGAGAAAACGGAGAAAAAATTGGCTATATGCCCCAAAGCGTTCATTATGACAATTCTTTTCCAATTTCAGTTAAAAATGTTGTTTTAATGGGGATTTTGGGCAAAAAAAACCTTACCTCAATCTTTGGCTGGTATTCAAAAAACGATAAAATAAAATGCAAAAAAGCCCTTGCCAAGGTAAAAATGGAAAATTTAATAGAAAAACCTTTTTATGCTCTTTCAGGTGGACAAAAACAAAGAGTTCTCATTGCAAGAGCTCTTATTTCAGACCCTGAAATTCTTGTCCTTGATGAGCCAACTGCAAATGTAGACTATGAAACAGAAGATAATTTTATTTCCCTTTTAAAAGATTTAAATGAAAAAAAGAATAAAACAATAGTAATGGTTTCCCATGATATGGGCTTTGTGTCTGAAATTGTAACCTCAGTATTTTGCATAAACAAAACCCTTGTTATTCATCCTACAAACAAACTTTCCGGCAAGACAATTCAAGAAACATACAATTCTTCCTCAATTCAGCTCATAAGACATGACCATAGATGTTCAGACAAAGGACATATAAGATGAATTTTCTGGTAGAAGTTTTTAGTGACCCAACCCTTGTTTTTTTAAAATATTCACTTCTTGCAGGAATTTTTTCATCTTTTGCCTTTGGAATAACAGGAAGCTATATTGTGGTAAAAAGAATAAGCTATATGGCAGGTGCAATTTCACATTCAGTACTTGGAGGGATAGGATTTGCCCTTTTTATTTCAGCAAAATTCAATATCCCCTGGATTACCCCCTATTCAGGAGCTGTTGCAGCTTCAATTTTTTCAGCAGTGTTAATCTGGTTTGCTGAAAAGTATTCAAAGGAAAGGCTTGATTCTCTTCTTGGTGCGGTATGGGCAACAGGAATGGCTGGAGGGATTATATTTATTGCTCTTACTCCAGGATATATTGATCCTATGTCCTATCTTTTCGGGAATATATTAATGGTAACAAAAACTGATTTAATTGTAATTGCTCTATTTTCATCTTTAATTTGTTTTACAGCATTTTTATTTCAAAACAAACTTATAGCAGCATCTTTTGATGAAGAATTTCTAAAAATAAGGGGTGTGAGAACAGATATTTACAATCTCATGCTTTTAATAATGACTGCCCTTACAATTGTTCTCATGATAAGAATAGTGGGAATTATAATGATAATAGCAATGCTTACCCTTCCCCCTGCTTCAGCATCAAGACTTTCAAAAAACTTCTTTTCAATGAGTATTTTAAGTATTGTTTTATCAGCATTTTTTGTAATTTCAGGAATAGGGATAAGTTTTAAATACGACCTTCCAGGAGGGCCTGCAATAATTCTTACTGCCGGAGTTTTTTATTTTTCTATTTTATTTTTAACCTCAAAAAACTTTATTATTCAATATTTAGGAAATTTATTTAAAAATAAAGATTAATTATTTTGACACTTCCCTTTTTATTTGCCAATAGAGTTTATTAAGTAAGAATTATATAAAATCCTAGTTTTATTTTATTTATTATAAAAATCTAAATTTTAGCTTTTAGCATATTTGAAGATTAATTCTTAAATTCACTGAAAATAAAGTCAGTTTTTTATTAATTGTCAGCATGAATCAGTGCCGAAGGAGAAAAACAAATTGAATACACTTGAAAGATGGACAACAGAAAAGTCTGCTGATCTTTTCGGTATAGACAATTGGGGTGCAAAATACTTTGGAATAAACGCAAAGGGTGAGGTTGTAATAACTCCTCTTGAAGATAAAAGCGTTGCAGTCAGTATTCCCGAAGTTATTCAGGGAATAATCCAAAGAGGTTTTGATATGCCTGTGCTTTTAAGAATTCAAAACATTCTTGATGCCCAGCTCAAATATCTTCACAAAAGTTTTAAAAAAGCAATTGACGAGCTTGGATACAAAGGCTGTTATAGAGGGGTTTATCCAATAAAAGTAAACCAGCAAAAACAGGTTTTAAAAGAAATTACAAACTTTGGAATTGAAAATCACCACGGCCTTGAAGCTGGATCAAAAGCTGAGCTTATAGCAGCTCTTGCATATATGAAGTCAAAGGAAGCTTGTCTTATCTGCAATGGTTATAAAGATGAAGAATTTATTGATCTTGCCCTTTACGCCAGACAAATGGGATTTAAATGCTTTATTGTAATTGAAATGCCCGGCGAACTTGACATTATAATAAAACGCTCCAAAGAACTTGGAATAAAGCCTCTTTTAGGGGTAAGAATAAAACTTTCTTCAAAAGCCGGAGGACATTGGACAGAATCAGGAGGGGACAGAAGCATATTTGGACTGAATATAAGCCAGGTGGTCCAGACAATAGATGTTTTAAAAGAAGAAAACATGCTTGATACAATTCAGCTTCTTCACTATCATCTTGGATCCCAAATCCCCAATATCAGGGATATAAGAAATTCTGTAATGGAAGCCTGCAGAATTTATACAGGCCTGGTTGATGAAGGTGCAAATATGAAATATTTTGACCTGGGTGGAGGTCTTGCAGTTGACTATGACGGCTCCCATACAAACTTTTCAAACAGCAGAAACTATACCATTGAGGAATATTGTGCCGATATAATTGAAAGTGTGATGAATGTAATGGATGAAAAAGGAGTTGAGCATCCAATAATTATAACAGAATCAGGAAGGGCAACTGTTGCCTACTACTCTGTTCTTTTATTTAACATTCTTGACACCACAACTTTTGACCCTCAACCTTTTCTTGATGAACTTGATCAAAACAAACCTGAAGTTATTGACAACCTTATTGAGGTTTTGCATTCAATTTCACTTAAAAATATCCAGGAGTGCTTTAACGACGCAATTTATTATAGAGACGAACTAAGAATAAAATTCAAGCACGGAGATATTAATCTAAGGGAAAGAGCCATTGGAGAAACAATTTTTTGGCATATAATTTCAACTATTGTCAAAAATTCAAAAAAACTTAAGCATATTCCAAAAGAACTTCAAGATCTTGATTCTGCTCTGGCTGATATTTATTATGGAAATTTCTCAGTCTTTCAATCAATTCCAGATTCATGGGCAATAGATCATCTTTTCCCCATAATGCCCCTTCAAAGACTTGATGAAGAACCCAAAAGATATGCCACAGTTGCAGACATAACCTGTGATTGTGACGGTAAAATTGATAAATTTATTGATATCCATGGAATAAAAAGATCCATTCTTCTCCATGAACTGGACTTTTCAAAACCTTATTATCTTGGAGTTTTCCTTGTGGGCGCCTATCAGGAAACCCTTGGGGATCTTCACAATCTTTTTGGAGATACCAATGTTGTAAGCATAAGAGTAAACGAGGATGGAAGCTATGATTTCACCAAAGAAATCGAAGGGGATACAGTCCAAAGCGTTCTAGCCACAGTTGGATATAACTCAAAAAGTCTTTTGGGAAGATTTAGAGAAAGTGCTGAAGAGTCAGTTAAACTTGGACAAATCAGCGTCAAGGAAAGATTTAATATTGTAAAAGCCTATGAAAGAGGTTTAAGAGGCTATACATATTATGAATATTAATTAAATTTATTCATCTTAAAAATACAACCTGAATTTTAAGTTTTAATACAATTTATACTCAAGAAATTTACAATGATTAAATTCATCTAAAACAAGGAGACCTCTTCAATGTCAAAAGTTCTTATAATCGGTGCCGGAGGCGTTGGAAACGTTGTTGCAAAAAAATGTGCAATGCTTCCCGAAGTGTTTTCTGATATTTGTCTAGCCAGCAGAACAAAGTCTAAATGCGATGAAATTGCAAAAAAAACAAAAACTCCAATCAAAACAGCCCAGGTTGACGCTGATGATTCAAAGCAGGTTGCAGATCTGATAAGATCTTTTAAGCCTGAACTTGTAATAAATGTCGCCCTGCCCTACCAGGACCTTCCCATAATGGACGCCTGCCTTGAAACAGGAACCGACTACCTTGATACAGCAAACTACGAGCCAAAGGATGAGGCAAAATTCTGCTATAAATGGCAATGGGACTATCATGAAAGATTTAAGGAAAAAGGAATAATGGCTCTTCTTGGAAGTGGATTTGATCCAGGAGTTACCAATGTTTTTACAGCTTATGTAAACAAACACCTTTTAGATGAAATTGAAATCCTTGATATAATTGACTGTAACGCTGGAGACCATGGCCATCCTTTTGCCACAAACTTCAACCCTGAAATAAATATAAGAGAAGTCACTGCTAAAGGGAAATTTTATAAAGACGGTAACTGGGTTGAAACCCCTCCTCTTTCAGAATCAAAAACTTTTGATTTTCCTGGAAACATAGGAGAGAAAAAAATATACCTGATGTATCACGAAGAGCTTGAGTCCCTTGTAAAACATATTCCGTCAATAAAAGAAGCAAGGTTTTGGATGACATTTTCAGATAATTATTTAAACCACCTTGAAGTTTTGCAAAATGTTGGAATGACTTCAATTGAGCCTGTAAAATACAATGGAGTTGAAATTGTACCATTGCAGTTTTTAAAAGCTGTTTTACCAGATCCCGGAAGCCTTGGAAAAACAACAAAAGGTAAAACCTGCATAGGCTGTCTTATAAAAGGGAAAAAAGACGGAAAAAACAAAACCGTTTATATTTACAATATCTGCGATCACGAAGAGTGTTTCAAAGAAGTTGAATCCCAGGCAATTTCATATACTACAGGGGTTCCTGCAATGATAGGAGCCAAAATGATTTTAGAAAAAAAATGGAGAGGAAAAGGAGTATTTAACATGGAACAAATGGATCCTGATCCTTTTATGGAAGATTTGAACAAATACGGGTTACCATGGAAATATGATATATGTTAAATTTTGACCCTGAAAAATTAAAAACTCCGGCCTTTGTTGTAGACAAAGGCCTTTTAATAAAAAATCTTGAAATTCTTAAAAAAGTTAAACAAGAAACAGGAGCAAAAATTCTTCTTGCCTTAAAAAGCTTTGCCATGTTTTCCTTTGCTCCTTTAATTTCAAAATATTTAAACGGAACCTGTGCAAGTTCCCCAAACGAAGCAAGGCTTGGACATGAAGAATTTAAAGGCGAGGTGCATTCCTATGCTGCTGGTTTTTCTGAATCTGATATTTTAAAAATTTCAAAATACAGTGACCATTTAATTTTTAATTCTTTTGCCCAAAAAAACAAATTTATTGATAAAGCAAAACAAATTAATAAAGACCTTTCCTTTGGAATTAGAGTAAACCCTGAAAAATCTGTGGGCTCTGTACCAATTTATGATCCTTCAGCTCCTGGCTCAAGGCTTGGAGTAAGAATTGAAAATTTTGAAGAAAATAATTTAGAAGGTATAGACGGTCTTCATTTTCATTGTCTTTGCGAACAAAATGTTCACCCTTTTATTACTGTATTAAATGCTTTTGAAGAAAAATTTGGCAAATATTTTGATAAAATGAAATGGGTAAATTTTGGGGGAGGACATCATATTACAAGAAATGATTATGATATTAATCTTCTTTGCAAGACAATAATTGATTTTAAAAAAAAATATAACCTTGAAATTTATCTTGAACCAGGCGAGGCAGTTGCCTTGAATACAGGCTTTATGGTTTCAACTGTTTTGGATGTAATTAAGGGAAGTGATATGAAAATTGCTGTTCTTGATACTTCAGCAGCTGCTCATATGCCTGATATAATGGAAATGCCCTATAGACCTTTTGCCATAGATTCTGATTTTAATAGCATAAAAAAGCACTCATATAGACTGGCAGGGCTTTCATGTCTAGCTGGAGATGTTATTGGAGAATACAGTTTTGATTATCAGCTCAAGCCGGGTTCAAAAGTGATATTTACCGACATGGCCCATTATACAATGGTAAAGACAAACACATTTAACGGAATAGGTTTGCCTGATATTAATATTTATGACCCAGAAACAAAAAGCATTCAGCTTATAAAAGAATTTGGATATGAAGACTTTAAATCAAGACTATCATAAAGCAAGTTATCCTTGTTTTCTTGAAGATGAAATAGGCAAAGTTTCACCTGAAAATGCGTTTTTCCATATTATTCCTGTTCCCTATGAAAAAACCGTGTCATACGGAGGAGGAACAAAAAACGGCCCTTTAAAAATACTTGAAGCATCTTCACAGCTTGAAGTGTTTGACGGATACTCCAATCCCTCAGCCAAAGGTATTTATACCCATTCCCCTTTGTTTGCAGATAACCACAAAGATCTTTTTAAACTTATGGATCAAGCCATATCCAAAACTCTTAAACTTTTTAAAATCCCTGTAATTCTTGGAGGAGAACACACTGTTTCAGTAGGAGCGTTCAATTCTTTTATGAAAAACGGCAAAAAACCCGGAATAGTTCAAATAGATGCCCATGCAGATCTTCGCGACACTTATGAAGAAAGTAAATTCAGTCATGCCTGTGTAATGAAAAGAGCCTTAGATTTTGGACTTGATATCTTTCAGCTTGGAGTAAGAAGCCTTTCGCCCTATGAAGTTGAACTTAGAAAAGAAAAAAACATAAAATATCTTGATGCAAAAGAACTAAACAAAAATATCCCTGATATAATTCTTCCAAAAAAGTTCCCTGAAGAAATTTACCTTACAATTGATGTAGACGGTCTTGATCCATCCATAATGCCTTCAACAGGAACTCCTGAACCAGGCGGGCTTATGTGGTATGAAACCCTTGAAATCATAAAAAAAATTTCAAAAGAAAAAAAAATAATCGGATTTGATATTGTTGAGCTGTCTCCTATTCAAAACCTTCACTTTCCTGAATTTACCTGTGCAAGACTTATCTATCAAATCATGGGGATGATTTAGCCTGGATTAATTAATTTAAAAACTTATTAAAAAACACTCAGAAACCATCAAAACTAAAGCTCCTCTCTTAAAAAAAATAAAATAATTGTTTTTTTAAAATAATGACTTTTTTAATTTAATTTGCTAACCAATGGAATAATTTATTATTATATTTACTTTTTGGATTTGCCTTTCACTGGAACAAACCTTTTAATTTAGCGATTGGTAAAAACCATTCAACAGCTAAAAAGCTGGTAAACGACCTTTATTTTTTCAATTGGATTTGCATACATGGTAATTTTCTTTTCTGCTTTAATCATTTTATCAATTTTATCAACTAAAATAAGTGCCAAGTACGGAATTCCCCTTCTTATTATATTCATAATAATCGGTATTGTTGTTGGAAGTGATGTATTAAATCTGTTTTATTTTGATGATGCTGTTCTAACAAAAAGAATAGCAGATATTTTACTGGTTTTTATAATTTTTGGAGGAGGGTTCCAAGTATCAAAAAACAGCTTTAAATCAGTGGCTGGACCAGCTCTTACCCTTGCAACTTTAGGAGTTGGATTAACTGCACTTGTTTTGGGTCTATTTATTCACTTTGCATTTAAAATTAATTTTATACATTCAATGATGATCGCATCAATTATTTCCTCAACAGATGCTGCAGCCGTACTTATGCTTACCAAGCAAAACCCCATCAAGTCCCGTATTTCAACAACATTAAATGTGGAATCTGCGGCAAACGACCCCATGGCAATTTTGTTAACAATGACATTTATTCAAATAATGATCGGAGAAATTCAATCCCCAACTATCGCAGCTTTACACCTGATCTGGCAATTTCTTGGAGGAGCTGGTGTGGGATTTGCTGTTTATAAAATTTCAGTTTTTCTTTATGACCATCTAAAATCTGAAAACAGGGGAAACTACAATGTACTTTTAATAGGTGTAATTCTTCTTGCCTATGGCTTGTCCGAGCTAGCAAAGGCAAATGGAATAATTGCTGTCTTTTTTATGGGCTACTGGCTTGGCAACAGTGACTTTATAGCAAAAAGGGGGGTAAGCAATTTCCTTGAAAGTATTTCAACTATGTGTAACCTCTCATTGTTTCTCATGCTTGGTTTGCTTGCTTTTCCAAGTAAATTTATTCATATATGGAAAGAAGGAGTGATTATTGCTCTGATTATGATATTTATTGCAAGGCCGGTTGCAATTTTTCTTTGTACAATTCCATTCAAATATTCTATCAAAGAAAAACTTTTTTTAGGCTGGGGAGGAATAAAAGGAGCTGTTCCCATCGTTCTTGCCACATATCCCTCCGCCTATAATCTTGATGAAAACGGAATTGTTTTTGATATTATCTTCTTTGCAGTATTTCTCTCATGTATAATTCAAGGTTCAACTCTTGGGATACTGTCAAAAATATTTAAACTTGCTGAAAAACCCTTACCCACAAGCCCTTATACAGTAGAACTTCATTCAATCACAAAAAGTGATATAGACATGTTTGAAATACATATTGTAGAAGATGCTCCCAGTGCAAATATAAAAATAGCTGATTTAAACCTGGGTGCTGAAGCTTTGATAACTTCTATTGTAAGAGACGATAAAATTATCATGCCCAAAGGAAATGTTAAGTTAAAATCACATGATATAATCTATCTCCTGGCTCATTCAGCTGAAATAGATGAGATCAACCTCAAATTAAATGTTTCACAAACATGTGAGCTGGAATAACAATAGAAACCCAGGCTGGGCTTAAAACTTGTTAAATTCAGGATCAAACTTAACTCTTGCAATCTTCTGATTTTTATAAAAAATAATTTTAAATCTTTTGACACTAAAACAAACTCCTGATTTTCAGCCTGTTCTAATCTTTATTGTTTTTCCCTTGATGATTAACAGCTTTAATTATTCTTGAGATTCAAATTTTAATTAGACCAAACATGAAATAGATAGAATTTTTGTTTATCTAAGAACAAAAGATAGCTTGATTTTATTTGATCAATATAGTTAGTTATCTATTTCTGAATTTTTAAATTTAAACATAAATTAATTTGTTTTTAAAACAATCATAAAGATGAGTTATGAATTTATCAGCTAAAATTGAAAAAAAACAAGGCAAAGCCTATATTAAAGATGGATTTAGTGCAGTATGGCCAATTTGCGTTGGCTATATTCCTCTTGGAATTGCCCTGGGAGTCTTAGGCCAAAAAGCAATGCTTTCTCCCCTCCAGGTGATTGCAATGTCTCTTTTTGTATTTGCAGGAAGCGGGCAATTTATTGCAGTTTCCATGATTTCTGCAGGTGCTGGCTCTATTTCAATTATAATGACAGTATTTATGATTAATTTAAGACATCTTCTCATGAGTTCATCACTTGGAGTTTACTTAAAAAATGTTTCATCAAAAAAACTTGCAATTTTAAGCTATGGAATTGTGGATGAAACTTTTGCTGTAAATATTCAAAAATTAAAAAAAGGTGATTGGGGCCCAAGACGATCAATTTCAGTTAATTTATTTGCTTACTCAGCCTGGGCTTTAAGTACTTTTGCAGGATGTTATTTTGGAGAATTCATTCCCGAAGGAGCTTTTGGAATAGACTATGCCCTAATTGCCATGTTTATCTGCCTTCTGGTTTTTCAGCTCAATGGTTCAATTTATTTTGTTTCGGCAGTAATTTCAGGGCTTATAGCTGTATTTCTTTCAATGACTCTTCCAGGAAATTCATACATAGTAATTGCTTCCATTATTGCAGCCTCCCTTGGGGTTATTATCAAAAAAAGGTTAATTAAAAATGATGAGTAATACCCAGTATTTTCTTCTGATTGCTGGAATGGGAATTGTCAGTTTCATTCCAAGATGGTTTCCTTTGTTTTATCTTTCAAAAAAAGAACTTCCAAAACCTATGGTGGAATGGCTTGAACTCATACCTGTATCAATTTTAAGTGCTTTGCTTTTCCCTGCTCTTCTTGTAAATCCCCAGACCAAGGAATTTAGTCTTGTTTCAGCTGAAACCGCAGCATTTATCCCTTGTTTTATTATTGCCTGGTTTACAAAGTCTCTTGGAATTACACTTGTTTCAGGAATGTTTTTTTATTGGGCAGGAACAAGTTTTTTTTAAAAATCAGATTACCCCAGTAAAAAAACCAGGGTAATCTTGATGTTTTTATTTTAAATCTAAATTTCAACTTTTTCAATTACACTCGAAAGGCTAAGCTTTACAAGTCTATTAAGACCGTTGATATAGGCCCTTGCACTGGCTGTAAGAATATCTGGATGAGCTCCTTTTCCAAGTGCAATTTTCCCATTTTCATCTTTAAGTCTTACAGTAACTTCACCCTGAGCATCTGTACCGCCTGTAAGGGCTGTAATTGAATATCTTAAAAGTTCAGGCTTTTTTCCTGTAATTTTTGAGATGGCATTGAAAACTGCATCAATTGGGCCGGTTCCTTCACTGAATTCTATTTTTTCAACTCCTTCTACAAGAAGCTTTATACTTGCTGTAGGAAAGATTGTAGTTCCTGTAGAAACATGAATATACTCAAGCTTATAAACATCTTCAATTCTTAAAATACCTTCATTTACAAGGGCTTCAAGGTCTTCATCAAGAATTTCCTTTTTCTTGTCACAAAGGGATTTAAATTCTTTTGTAACCACAGCTATTTCATCATCTGTAAGCTTATATCCCATGGATTCAAGCCTTGATTTTACAGCAGCTTTTCCTGAATGCTTACCCAAAACCATTTTATTGGATCTTAAACCTATTGTTTCAGGCTTCATGATTTCATAGGTCATGGGATTTTTCAAAATACCGTCTTGATGAATTCCAGATTCATGGGCAAAGGCGTTTGCACCAACTATTGCTTTATTTGGCTGAACCATAATTCCTGTAATCATTGACACAAGTCTGCTTGTTGGATAAATTTTTGTGGTATCTATACCTGTAGTATAGCCCAAATCTTCAGTTCTTGTATTAAGAGTCATTACAAATTCTTCCAGGGAGGTGTTTCCTGCTCTTTCCCCTATTCCGTTTATTGTAACCTCAACCTGTCTTGCTCCGGCTTTGACTGCTGAAAGTGTATTTGCAGTGGCAAGTCCAAGGTCGTTGTGGCAATGAACGCTTATTACGGCTTTACTAATATTTGTTACATTATCCATTATGTAACTGATAAGGGCTCCATATTCGTCTGGAAGTGCATAACCAACCGTGTCTGGAATATTTACAGTGGTAGCACCGGCATCTATTACAGCTTCAACCACCCTGCACAAGAAATCCTTATCACTTCTTGAACCATCCTCAGCTGAAAACTCCACATTATCAGTAAAAGTTTTGGCATATTTTACTGCTTCAACAGCTTTTTCAAGAACTTTTTCAGGTTCCATCTCAAGTTTGTATTTCATATGAAGATCTGAAGTTGCAATAAAAGTGTGCAGTCTTGGGTATTTTGCGTGCTTAACAGCTTCCCAGGCTCTTTCTATGTCAGAATTGTTTGCCCTGCAAAGTCCTGCAATCTGGGCTTTTTTTGAATTTTTTGCAATTTCTGACACTGCTTCAAAATCTCCGTCAGATGCTGCTGGAAACCCAGCTTCAATAACATCTACTCCAAGCTCTTCAAGTCTGTTTGCAATTCTTACTTTTTCGGCAATATTCATAGTTGCCCCGGGAGATTGTTCCCCGTCCCTTAGAGTAGTATCAAATATAATTATTCTATTGTTGCTCATTTTTTTTCCTTTTCAGCTTAATTGTTAATTTTTAGTTAAATCAAATCTCTAAACCAAAAAGTCTGAGCATGGACCGCGGGGTTATACAAATCTTTCTGCCCGCGGTTTTAAACCCTATACAAACCAAATTATCCTCCACATCTTTAATTTTAAAAATAAATGTTCTATATAGTATTCTTTTAAATAAAAAGTCCAATTTTATGTTAATGATAATCACTTTTATTAATTTATCTATATAGAACCCATAAATTTAAAAAGGTTAAATAATGTCCTCAGATTTTAAAAAAATTTATTTTAATTCAGCCAAGTTTAAATTAAACGGATATCTTCATATCCCAAAAAACTTTTCAAATTCTATTGTTATAGGCTCTCATGGGCTTTTAAGCGATGCAAAAAGCAGAAAACAAATTGCCTTGGCAGACGAGCTTTCAAAATTTAACATAGGTTATTTAAGGTTTAATCACAGGGGCTGTGGCAAAAGCGAGGGAAATCTTGAAAAAACAAATCTCTTAACAAGGAAAAAAGATATTTTATCGGCTTATGATTATCTTAAATCAAAATTTACAATAAAAAAAATCGGACTTTTTGGAAGCAGTATGGGAGGAGCCACCTGTATTTTTTCCTCCAAGGAAATTAATCCCAACTCCATGGTTCTTGCTGCTTCTCCAATTATTGGACAATCCATGGAAAATTCTTTTACAGGAAGCATTGATATTTTAATGAAAGAAACAGGGCTTTCAAAAAGTTTTTTTAAAAACAATATTGATTTTGACCTTTTGGCTGAGCTTGATAAAGTAAAAAACACTCTTGTTATCCATGGAGATAAAGATGAGATTGTACCTTTTGAAAATGGTGAAATTCTTTTCTCAAAAATTGATAATGACAAAAAACTTTTAAGAATTAAAAATGGAGATCACAGGATAACCAATCCAAAAGATCAAAAAACTATGTTAAAAGAATCAGTAAACTGGTTTATTAAATATTTAAATTAAAATGGAGAGTGTTTTATGGAATATCCCCAACATAATCTGGGTCTTGATCTTGTAAGAGTTACTGAAACTGCCGCCCTTGCTTCAGCAAGATGGCTTGGAAAAGGTGAAAAAGAAAACGGAGATCAGGCTGCAGTGGATGCCATGAGGCTTTCTTTTAACTCAATAGGTATTAAAGGAAGGGTAATTATCGGGGAAGGCGAAAAAGACAAAGCCCCAATGCTTTACAATGGTGAAACTCTTGGAACAGGAAATGGGCCTTCAGTTGATGTTGCAGTTGACCCTGTTGAAGGAACCAATCTTCTTGCCTATGGTAGACCAAACGCTATAGCAGTTGTTGGAGTGTCGCCTGAAGGCACTATGTTTACCCCTGGCTCAAGCTATTATATGGAAAAACTTGTTGTTCCTGAAGCTGCTAAAGATGTTGCAGATATTGAAGCTCCAGTTGAAGATAATCTTTTAAAAATAGCAAAGGCCCTTGGAAAAAGTGTGGAAGATTTAATGGTTTTTGTACTGGACAAACCAAGGCACAAAGAACTTATTGAAAGAATAAGAAAAGCAGGTGCAAGAATTCAGCTTCATACAGACGGTGATGTTGCAGGTGCACTTATGGCAATTGATCCAGCCTCTGAAATAGACCTGATGATGGGAACAGGAGGAACTCCAGAGGGAGTTCTTGCAGCCTGTGCTATTAAAGGACTTAATGGAGAAATCTATACGAGATTAGATCCCCAGAACAAAGATGAAATTGAAGCTCTTCAAAAGGAAGGGGCAGATCTTAAAAAAGTAAGAAATGTAAATGATCTTGTAAGAAGTGATGATGTTTTCTTTGCAGCTACAGGAATTTCAGGGGGATCTTTTTTATCGGGAGTAACCTATACAGGAAAAGGTGCTGTTACTCAATCCCTTGTAATAAGAGGAAGAACAGGAACGATCAGATATATAAAGTCTATTCACAATTTTACAAAACTTATGAAATTCAGTTCAATTAAATACGAAAGCAAATAAGCGGAGAGATAAATGATTAAAATTATTAAATTTTCTGAACTTGACTCTGGTTCTGAAGTTACAGCAATTGCTGTAAGTGAAAACATCAATGAATTTTCAGGGGATAAAAAATATTATCCTTGGGAACAAAAAGCAAGGGATCTTGAAGAGTTTAAAGGCCAGGAAGACAAATCTATTGTTTTTTATTCACCTGAAAACATAAACGCCAAAAAAATTATTTTATGCGGGCTTGGAAAAAAAGAAAAACTTTCCATTGAATCCTTTAGAAAATTTGCTTCCAATGCTGTAAAAAAGGCAATCTCATTAAAGGCTTCATCTCTTGATCTTATAATCCCTGAAACACAAAAAACAGACCTAGACAAAAAAGATGTTTTTAAAGCTTTATGTGAAGGAGCCTATCTTTCAAATTACAATTTCAATGAATACAAATCCAAAAAAGAAGATTCTCCTTTAAAGGAAATAAAAATTCCTGTTTTGGATGAAAACTTTGAGCAATTTAAAAACATTGCACAAAAATCAGAAAAAATATGTTCCTGTGTATTTTTTGCAAGAAATATTGTTTCAACTCCTCCAATGGACAAAAGACCTGAACAACTTAAAAATCTTTTAGTTGATTTTGCATCAAAATCAGGACTTCAAACAAAAGTACTTGATAATGAAAAACTTGAAGAACTTGGATTTAATTCCCACTTAGGAGTTGCAAAGGGAAGTACTGAAGGGGCATATCTTGTAATAATGGAATATACTCCTAAAGATTATGATGAAACAATTGCCCTTGTGGGAAAAGGCATAACATTTGACTCAGGAGGTCTTGATCTTAAGCCGCCATCTGGAATGGAAGATATGAAACTTGACATGGGGGGAGCTGCCGCTGTTACAGGAGCTGCTGCTGCTCTGGCTAAACTTGGAATAAACAAAAAAATAATTGTTGTTGTTCCAATAGCTGAAAACATGGTTTCAGGAGATGCCTATAGACCAGGTGATGTTTTAAAATCCTATTCAGGAAAAACAATTGAAGTGTTAAATACAGATGCTGAAGGAAGACTTCTTCTTGCTGATGCACTTTCATATACTGAAAAACTTTTTAATCCAGACCTTATAATTGATGCTGCAACACTTACAGGTGCATGTATGGTGGCTTTGGGCGACAAAATTGCTGGAGTTTTTACAGATAATGAAAAAATTGGTGAAGAAATTGTAAAAAAAGGACAGGAAATAAATGAACCCTGCTGGATGCTTCCTGTTTTTAAAGAATATGGAAAAAGATTAAAAAGTGATGTTGCAGACCTTAAAAACATAGGTGGAGGCAGATACGGAGGAGCAATTACAGCAGCTCTTTTTTTAAAAGAATTTGTAGAAAAAACAGATTTTGTTCATCTTGATATTGCAGGCCCTGCCTTTAGCCAGGAAGCAAATTATTATACAAACAAAGGCGGAACAGGGTTTGGAGTAAGACTTATTGCTGAATATATTTTAAGCAGATAATTTAAGTAAAGTTTTGCTTCCAAAAAACATTTTAGAAGCAAAACTTACAATCAAACAATTTATCAATTAAAACAAAAAGTCAGTTGCCAATTGAGCTTCCAGAAACAAAACCCACAAATGCAGAAGCAGTCTTTTTGGGAACTTCCATCATTGGAAGATGTCCGGTATCTTCAAAAACAACAAGACTGCTTGTTTTAATTCTATTTTTAAATTCATAGGCATTATCAAGATGAAGCACCTGATCTTTTTCTCCCCACAAAATTAAAGTTGGAGTTTTTATTTTTTCTACATTACCTGACAAATCAATCAGATCCTTGGACATGTCATCAAATATTTTTTGGTCAATTGCTTTCCGTTTGATTTTTCTTTCGGTTAAAACCTTAAAAAACATAGATGGAATATATGGCTGATTTTCCATTACCAAATCCATTAATTCTTTAAATTCTTTTTTATTTTCAACCACAAGTAAATTTTTACCTTTTTCAAGACTTTTGGTAAACTTGGTTTCTGTTTTATAAATTCCTGCACTGTTAATTAAGGTAAGAGAATTAACTTTTAAAGGATATTTACTTGTAAATTTTAAGGCAATTGCTCCACCCATTGAGCTGCCGATTAAATGTGCTTTTTCAATTTCAAGTGAAGTTAAAAAATCTTTTAACCATTCCACCTGATTTTTAATTGTATATTCATTGGACAGTTCTGAAAAACTTTCTCCATGGCCAGGAAGATCCAAAACAATAATTTTAAATTTTTTTGTCAGCTCTTTTGAAAAATTGAGCCAGGTATCTTTGTTTGAACCAAACCCATGAATCATTATAAGATAATCCTGATTGCTTTCAGGGTCTTTAAATCCAAAATTATTAAGATAGGAAATTTCACCATTTGCCAGCTTTATTGTTTCAACTTCAAGATCTGAATTTTTCCTTAATCTTTCAATTGAAGAATCATAAACCTTAGCTTTTGAACACCCTGATAAAATTAAAACAATTATAAAAAATGCTACTGTTTTTCTTAAAAAAATCATTTTTTTCTCCAAATATAAACCCCAATTAACTAAAACCTAAATTAAACATTTCATAGATTTAAATCATTTTTTCCAAAGTCTTGAATAAAGACCTGAACTTCTTGAAACAGACCTTTTTATACTAGTTTGGAAAATAGACTTTTTGCCCAAAAAATAAACCTTTTTTCTAGCCCTTGTTACAGCAGTATAAATAAGCTCCCTTGACAAAACACTTGTTTCATATTCTGGAAGAACAATTAAAACATTGTCAAACTCAGAGCCCTGGCTTTTATGAATAGTCATTGAAAAAACACTTTGGCAATTATTTAATCTAAGAGGGTGAAAAGTTTTATAAGCCAAATCAGAAGATTGGAAAAAAACCTTGTTTTCACCGTTTCGATCTTCTAAACAAATCCCTGTGTCCCCATTAAAAAGATTATTTATATAATCATTTTTTGTTATAATTACAGGTTTTCCATTGTACCAAAGTTTTTCTTCCAAACTTTTTTTATTTGTAAAAAGATTTTCAATTATCAAATTAAGCCCTGAAACTCCATACTCATTGTCATTTAAGGGAGATAAAATCATAAACTCTGAAAAATATTTAAAAGCCAGCTCAGGGTCTTTAACTAAACCAAGTCTTTTATAATATTTGTCTGCAAAACCAAGAATCCTGGTTTTAAAATCTGAATAGTTTTTTGTTTCAATAAATTCAATATCATTAAAACCTGAATCAAAAATATCAAAACATTTTTGAGTATCCATATTTTTAACAGCTTCTGCCAGTTTGCCAATTCCACTTTTTTTATCAAATCTATAACTTTTTTTAAGCTCAACTATGGAATCTGAAATTTTGCCATCATCTGAACAAGGGATTTGACTTAAGCCTTTTTCATCAAAAAAATTTTTTAATACCTCAATGTATTTATTTGAGCACCCTGTTTTTTCTCCTCTTTTACAAATATCACCAAACACAGAACCAGGAGAAACAGAAGCAAGCTGAAATCTATCACCTAAAAGAATAAGTTTTGAATGATCTTCAAGTGCTTCGCAAAGATTGGCCATTAGCTTCATATCTATCATTGAAGCTTCATCAACAATTACTACATCAGCTTTAAGCCTGTTATTTTTATTGAATACAAATCTGTTTGTTTTTGATGAAAAACCAAGAAGTCTGTGAATGGTAGATGCTTTTGAGGGGAAATTTTTTTTAATTTCTTCATTTAAATTTATGGAGGAGATTGTATTGTTAATTGCTTCAACAAGTCTTGAAGCAGCTTTTCCAGTGGGTGCACACAAAATTATTTCAGGAATCTTTGGATACCAAAGTTCAAAAATCACTGCAATTATTTTTACTATAACTGTGGTTTTACCTGTGCCCGGCCCTCCTGAAACAGCACAAAACTGGGAAAAGCATGCTGTAAGAGCAGCAAACATCTGCCAGTCTGGATTTAATTTGGAGTCTTTAAAATATTTTGGAATTATCTGATTAAGTTTTGAAATTGTTTTTTTATCATAGTTTTTATTTAAAGCCCTTGAGATTATAAATTTTGAAAAAAAATTTTCATAGTTATAATACCTGTTTAAATAAAAAAAATCATTTTCATATACAATAGGGGACTTGCTGCTGTCTTTACCTACAGCTTCGCAGGCTATAATTTCATTTTTAAATTGATCAATGGAAATATTGTAGTTTTTTACGAACTTAAAAAGTTTAGGATCAGAATTTAAATCAATGCAAATATTTCCTTTTCTTGTTTCCATGCTCAAGTACATAAGAAAAAAGGCTGAAATAAAACTCTTATCATCCTCTTTTTCCATTAAAAATTGGGAAAAATAAAAATCTAAAAAACTAAAACCGTATTCTTCTTTAAAGTCTTGAAAAAGTTCATGGTGAAAATCTTGATTTGTTAATTCCTTTATTTTCATGTTATATCTTTATGTATTTTAAATTTATATTAATTGATTTGAAAGGTCTACAATACCATGAACAACGAGCCGCAAACAATAGATAAAATTGCAACCCTTCTTTGCAAAGCTACAAAACATATAATAGAAACAAGCACAAAACAAAAAGTTGAATACTCAAAAACATTTCAAAAAATCCCAAAGGTTACCATGACTCCCGACATTGGATGCTTTGTCCAGTTTACAGGCAATTACAACGGACTTGTTGTAATTAATCTTACTGAGGCGGCTGCCATGGAAGTTTACACCTCTTATATGAAAACAATGGGAATGCCAGAAGATGAACTTGCAAAAGACTTTACCTCAAGCGAGGTGGCAGACAGTATAGGAGAAATCACAAACCAAATCATGGGTCTTCTCATGAGAACTATAGAAGACAAATATGACCTTTCATCTTTTTGCGGACAGCCCAAAGCTCTTGCCTTAAACAGTGCAATTACCCTTATAATAGATTGTGAGTACCAAATTCACAGAAGACTTGTATTCAAAATAAATGGCAAACCTTTTTTAATTGAAATTGCCTTGGAACAAACTGAATTTATAAAAACCAATTTATAAATACTTTTACGGGCAGTTTTTGTTTGATTTAATTTTAGTTACTGCCCTTAAATATCTCTTTTTTTCCTCTAAAGACAAAAAAAAGGGCTGATAAAGCAAAGAGCTTTTATTCTTATTTTCAAACATTTCTATTTTAAAAACCAAAAACTCATCTTTATTATTAAAAAGCCACTTGTTCGTGTCAGAAACAGCAAGAGTTCCATTGGTTCTTAAATTTATTAATCTTTTTTTAAAAACTAAATTCTGATCAATTATTAAAGGTTTTTTAAAACAGCCATAATTAACCTCTGAAATTTGAACTTTTTTCGGATAAAACCCGTAAAAAGATTTTATCTTAAAAACCCAGATAATTTCTGGAACACATTGAGAATCAATTGAAGAAACAACAAAAGGGCTTAGATATTCAACTGAAAAATCAGAATTTTTCAATAAAACATGGGAGTCTTTTTTAACACAAAGATTTAAAGGCTGATTATCGGTAATAAGAAATTCTTTTTTAAAAACCTCATCAGTTCTAAAACTATTTGTTTTCCATGAACAGCCTGAAAAAAAAACAAAAACAAGGACAAAAATAAAAAAATATTTTAGTTTCATCTTAAACCTCAGTTGATGGTAACAAAGGCAAATCATAAAAAACACCGGTTGTGTTTTCAGAAGAATCTATCCCCCTTAAAAAAAGATAATAAACTCCTCCAAAATTTTTTTCAAATGAGTAGTTTTTTCCAAGCCGGTATTTAAGATATTTATCCAGGGCATAAGAATAAATATAATACTGAAGAAAATAAAGGCTGTTGCAAATCTCTTTAAAAAGATTTTCATTTTTATAATCTTTGTATAAAAACCCCAGATGATTTGATTTCCAATCAAGAATATAAAACTTGCTGTCATGCTCAAAAACAAGATCTATAAATCCTTTCATAAAGCCCTTGGATTCATTGGCAGTAATGTTTTCAAGCCTTTTTTTAAATTCTTCATTCAAATCAAGTAAACAAAGATTTCTTAAAAAAAAATTAATTTCTTTTTCTTTTAAGGGATAATAAAATTCAAGCTCAGTAATTTTTTGATTCTTATTTATGTTTTTTAAAAAAAGGCCTTTTTTTAATTCTTTATTTAAAACATTTCTTACCATTTC
This sequence comes from Desulforegulaceae bacterium, assembly GCA_034006035.1. Lineage (NCBI taxonomy): Bacteria > Pseudomonadati > Thermodesulfobacteriota > Desulfobacteria > Desulfobacterales > Desulforegulaceae > Desulforegulaceae bacterium. Next base: position 103,317 of record JAVETN010000005.1, on the reverse strand, counting down.
ACAAACACAGGAAAGCCATTGATTATCAAATCCAAATTTCTCAAGCTTGAGTTTCACCAACTCTTCAATTTCATCGTCTAATGCACAAAAATTTAAATCCTCAAAAATGGAATGAAAAAATATTCCTGAAAAAGCACCTTTGGGAAAATTAAAAATATTAAACTCATCCTGATTTTCCACAGGGATTTCAAATTTTTCATCACTGAATGAATCAAATCTTTCATCATCTTTTTCCTTATTTAAAGACACAAGTGAAAAAGATGAAATCTGGAAGCTTTTTTTTAATTCCTTTTTAAACACACAGTTTTTAAATTCCAGGTTTTCTTTAAAGGGAAGATAATCATAAGTTTTTAAACTTTCAGAGGAATCATAAATTTTAAAATTTATTGATCCTTTAGAGGTTTTTGAAATATTTTCTATTGCAGAAAAAAGATTTCCATCTTCATTTTTAAAAAGTCTGGTAGCATAAGTGTCGGTTTTTTTCTTATCTTCATCAAGAAATATATAAGTTTTATATTTTGCTCTTGTAACTGCTACATAAAAAACCCTTAAATCCTCAGCAATACTTTCTTCCTTTAAAAGATACCCGGGCTTCTCATCTATTCCTGAGTTAAAATCAAGAATAAGCTCTTTTGTTTCTTCATCATGGTATAAAATTCCAAATTCATTTTTAACCCTGACATTTTTAGGTAGAAAACCACAAAAAACTATGGGAAACTCAAGGCCTTTACTTTTATGAACAGTCATAATTTTAAGCTTTTTTTTATCGCTTTCCATTCTGAGCTGATATTCCTTTGAAAAACTGGTGTTGTTCAAAACTTTTTCAGCAAACCAGTTTACAAGAGATTTTTTCCCATGCCTGTTTTTCACTTCCTCTTCATGAAGAATTTCAAAAATATGGATTAAGTTGGTTATTCTTCTTTCACCTGAAACAAGCTTTGCCTGAATATTTAAAATATTATGTTCATAAAAAAGACAATCAAGCATTTCCATTACGGAAAACTCTGTCCATAATCTATTGAAATTTTTAAATCTATCTAAAATTTCTGCCCATTTTGATTCGTCTTCAAGAACTTTATTCAATTTGGAAGCAGGCATTAAAAAAAGTCCTCCTGTAAGAACTTTTTTTATTTTTCGATCATTTGCCGGATTTTCAGCACAGTCTAAAAATTCAAGAATATTTTGGGCTTCTTCTGTATCAAAAACAGATTCTTCACTGGTAAGTACAGAAGGAAGATTGTTTTCTTCAAGATATTTCCTTACTTTCCTTCCAAACTTATTATCCCTTACCAGGATAGCAATATCTGAAAGTTTAATTTCTTTATCTTCAATTTTTATTTTTTTATTTTGAGACCTGGATAAAATATTTGTAATTTCAGAAACAATATATTTTAAAATAAAATTTTCTTTTTGAGTTTGATTTGTGCCTGTTTTTTCAGACATCAAAACAAACTCCATTCCTCCTGAAGGCTTTTCTTCTTCAAAAATTGAATCAGATTCAGGTTTTACAGCCCCGATTTCAAAATAATTAATTTCCTCAATGCAAAAAGGATTGGCTGAGAATGAAAAAACATTATTTACTGAATTTACTGCCTGAATTGAAGATCTATAGTTTTTATTAAGGGTGAAAATATGATCTGCATCTTTTCTAGCATTAAGGTAGGCATAAATATCTGCTCCCCTGAATCTGTAAATTGCCTGTTTAGGATCCCCAATAAAAAAAAGAGGACAATAGCCTTTAAATACTTTTTTAAAAATTTCATACTGAACAAGATCAGTGTCTTGAAATTCGTCAATAAGAGCTGATTTATATCTTGTCCTCAAAGTGTTTTTAAAAACATCTTGATTGTCATTTTCAATTGAATACTTAACCTTAAACAAAAAATCTCCAAACCCAAGAACTTTTTGCTCATCTTTTAAATTGGAAAGAATTTTTAAGGTTTCTTTAAATCCTGTTTTTTTAAATAATGAAAGAAACTTTAAAGTTTCTTCTTCTAGCTCTAAAGCTTTATTGTGGAGTTCTTCGCATTTTTCAAAAAAAATATGAAAAGGAGCTTCTTTTCCTTTTTTTGCTCCTTTTTCTACTTCAGTCCACTTAAAATACATAAAAGGATTGTTTTTTCTGTTTATTTTTTCCTTGGTGTAAACAGAACTTAAATTTTTTTTCGATTCAAAAACTTTATCAAGATATTCTTTTCTTTCTTCAAAGTTTCCACTGATTGTTTTTTTAAAAATATCTGAATCAGTTAAAATTTCCCTTATTTTAGACTGCTCAGTTTCCCAAATTTGCCCAGCTTCTTTTTCACATTGAAAAAATTCATCATTAATTTCATTAAGATTATCAGAAGGCTTTTTAGCAATAATTTTAAGCTCTGGATAAGACATATATTTTTTTACCAAATCAGCTATATAATCAGGGCCTAAATTATTTAAAAAAAGAAAACGGGATTTATTGGAATCTGAAGAATCAATATAGTTTCTATAAAAATCATCAGCACTTTTTCCAATAAGCACAGATTCATCACCCAAAATTTCAGATTCAAAAAAGTTTTTTGTTTCAAAGGCATATTCTGAAAGAACTTTATAGCAAAACCCATGAATTGTAAAAATACAGGAAAGATCAAAATCTCTTATTGCAGAAGATATTTTAACCATTCCCTCTTTTGGATCAGGGTATGAATCTACAAGCTTTAAAATAAAAGGATCTTTAATATTTTCTTTTTTATCTTTAATTAAACTTTCAAATCCTTTAAGGGTTTCTCTAAGTCTTTTTAAAATTCTGTCCTTTAATTCCAGGGCTGCTGCTTCAGTAAAAGTAACAACAAGAATTTCTTTTATTGAAAGGTCTTTTTCAAGTACAAGTCTTAGAATAAGGGAAGTTATTGTATAGGTTTTTCCTGTTCCTGCACTTGCTTCTATAAGGGTTGTAGAATTTTTTATATTTGTTTCAAAAGGATCAAAAACTTTCATATAAACCTTAGTTTACCTCATTTAAACTTTTAAAGATTGGAAGAAAAAATTTTTCTGAAATTTCAATAAACTTATCGTCAAAAAAATCTTTTCCCCTGAAATTTTTTTCAATAAGGGAATAATCCTTAAAAGAATTTGCTGAACTAATTTCATTTTTTACCTTTGATAAATTTATTTCCCGTATTTCATCTGTAATTTTTGAAAAATCTTTTTTAACTGAGTTTTGAATTCCTTTTACATAACTAAATGAAAGATCAGGATCAAAATTTAAGGGACTAACACAGCCTTTTTCAAAAAGTTTACCAAGTTCTTCTATATAGACCCGATCCTTTTCAAGATTTTCAAATTTGCTTTTTATAAAAGCAGATTTCTCACTGCCTGCAAAAATTGACAAATTTTTAAATTGGGCTATTTCACTGTAAAGTGCAAGAACATGTTTTAGCCAAAGCTCTATTAAATTCTTAGGGTTTATTCTTCCATATCTGAAAAGAATGATTTTTCCATTGTAAAGACTTAAGTTTCCTTTAATTTTGAGTTTATCACTAATTAAAGACAAGGAAACTTTTTCTGGTTTTTCAAGATAATTTTCAAGTTTGTTTAAAAAGAAAAAAATATCCTCTTTAAGTTTATTGTAAAAAACTTCACCTGTTTTACCATAGGGGAGTTTATTTTGGCTTTTAAAAATTTTTTTAGAAATTTCTTCATCTTTTCCTGTTAAAAACATTTCAAGGAGATCATTTGAAATAATATATTCAAAAAGATTTCCAGGATTAAAAGCTTCCCTGTCTTCAAAAAAATCAAAGCTCTGCTCTGTTTCTATGGAATTGAATTTTAAATAAAACTTCTGGGGATTTTTAAAAAAACTTATAAAAGAATTTAAATCTAGAAATTCACTTTCAGACTTTTCATCTTTTTTTAACGGCTGATCAATAAAAACAAAGCTTTCAGGCTTTTCCAAATTAATGTCTTTTGAAAGTTCCATTAATCTTTTTGAATAGGAAAACAAAGAGCCACTTAAATCAGCTTCTCCTGAATTATCAAAAGAAAAATACGATGAAGAAAATGAAGAAGCCTGGTGGTTTCTTGTAATCTGCTCTATTATATTTTCTGGGGAAATAAAATTATCTTCTATATAATCAATTAGCTCTGATAAAATGGGAGAAGGGGGAATTATTGAATCTGTTTCCTGATCTTTTCCTGTGTAACTTAAATAAAGGTAATTTCTTGCTGAAATTATGGTTTCCAAAAAAAGATATCTATCATCATCCCTTATATGACGATCTCCTTTTTGTCTGTTTTTTCCCATTAGATCAAAATTTGGAGGATAATAATTTCTTGGAAAATCTCCCTGATTTAACCCGCAAACACAAATCATTTTAAAAGGAATGCTTCGCATTGGAAGCATGGCACAAAAAGTAAGTCTTCCATCCAAAAAACCATAACCAGAAGAAGCTGATAAAGCAATTTGTTCTATTCTTTGATAGATCACTATAAAAGGAATTTTCAAACTGGTTTGTGAATAAATTGCTTCTTCTTTTAAATCTGTAAAAATTTTTTTAAGATTTATAAAGTCAAACTCATTTGTTTTTTCAAAATATAAAAAATCATCGCAAATATTTAAAAAAATATCTGCCCACTCAGCTGCCAAATGTTTTTTACCAATAATTTTTTTACTGTATTTTTTAAGCTTATAATAAAACTCCATAAGCCCTGATGCTGTTTCCTGCTCAGAAGTATCAAGTTCAAAAACAGGTAAAAGGTTGTTGAAAAAAACCAAATCATCAGGATTTAATGCATGACCAAGACAAATAAGATCAATGCCTTTTTTCCAGGTTCCTGAAATTTCAGAAGAAAGATTAAAATTTTCCTTAAAATCCTCATCAAGGCCCCAGGATATATTTAATTTCAAGGCCCATTGTTTTATTTTTTCAACTTCTTCTTCATTTAATCCAAATTTTTGATGAATAAATTTATCTTCCAAAAGATCTATAACAACTGAAGCTTCAAATCTTGTGGTAAATATTCCTGCGAGTTTTAAAAAAGAATCAAGCCCTTTATTTTCAGATTTAAAGGATCTGTCTGCTATGGAAAAAGTTAGTTTATAATTATCATTTGATCTTCCAAAAACTGATTTTATATATGGAGAATATTTTTCAATATCAGGAATCATTACAATTATATCTGAAAGCTGAATGTTTTTATCTGTATCAAGAATATATAAAATATTATCCTTTAAAACTTCCATCTCCCTCATGGGACCATGACATGAATGAATTCTAATGGAGTTGTCATTTAAGCTTATATTTTTTTTACTGGTATCTGAATAATCAAAAAGATTTAGAATTGAATTCTGAATAGATGATAAAAGCGAGGTTTCCTTGGGCGGGATATAAGTTTCATCAATTTTATTTATTGGATAATCATTAATTGTTTCATAAAAAACCTTCCCTGTTTTACCAAAAGAAGCAAGAAGAGAATTGCCATATTCAAGGTAAAGCTCTGTTCCTTTAGATTTCTTTTGTAAATTATCAATTGTGCTTTTAGGTAAAATCTCACCCCAATAATCCAGACATGGATTTAAAAGATAAAGGTTAATTTCTGAGTTTTGTGAAAAAAAATTCAGGGTTTCAAGGTAAATCTGGGGAAGTGAAAAAATTCCAAAAACTGAAATTTTTTTGGGTAGATTATTTAAAACCTCCTTTTCTGTATCAAACTTTTCAAAAAGATTGTTGATTTGCTTTAAAGGGTAATTCAAACCAAGGGTTTTACATAGTCTGTTCCATAAAAAAGACTGCCATCCTGCTTTAGTCTCATCTTCTTCCCATGATAAAATCCATTTTGGTCTAAATATCTGATATTCCATAAAAAGACGGGAAACTTTTGAAGAAAACTGATAAAGCTTTTCTATACTTATTTTTCCATCCAAAGTTTTTATATAATTTAAAACTTCCTTAAAGTTTTCCTCATCTTTAAACTGATAAATCAAATCCATTATTGTCCAGGTATAAGCTTCAGCACCCGGTTTAAAAGATGAATTTTCTAAAAACCCTGTCTTTTCAAGGCAATATTCAATCAGGGAATTTGGATATAAAAATAAAACATTGGATAAGATTCCAAGATTTTCACAAAGCTTAAGGGAAAGGTATTTTTCCATTCCCTTGCTTTGAACTACAATTATTTCAGGTTCAAAAACACCGCCTTCTGGCTTTTCTAAAGACTTACCAAGTCTTTCAAGTAAAACTTCAATTTTGTTTGAAAAACAAAGATTAAAGTTTTTCATTCAAATATCCGCCAGCTAAGTGGGCTGTTACTCTTTTTGCTATGATCTGTCTTACATATTCTGATAATTCATCAACTTCCATATCTTTAAAAACTTCATATTCAATGGGCTCTAAAATTTCCATTACCATATGATGAACCCCGTGATAATCTATACTGTATTTGGGAAGGGCATTAATTGTGCCGTTTATTGTAATGGGAAGAATGGGAAGCTTGAGTTTTTTTGCAAGAATAAAAGCTCCGGGTTTAAAAGGCCTTAAAACCCCTGTTTCTGATCTGGTGCCTTCAGGAAAAAAGAAAACAGAGCTTCCTGATTTTAAAGTTTTTTCTGCCACCTCCATCATTTCTTCAATACTTTTTTTATCTCCTCTTTTTAGTTGAATATAATTGTTAAGTCTCATATTCCACCCTACAAGAGGAAAATTAAAGATTTCAATTTTTGACACCCACTTAAAATGAAAGAAACTTGTAAATGCAAGAAGAATGTCAAGCTGGGACTGATGATTTGAAACAATCACATAGGTTTTATTTCTTTTTATGTTAGTTTTTCCTCTTACTTCATATTTCCAGCACTTCATCATCCATATATAAACACTTGCCCAAAAACAGGTATAAAGGTGCAAAATTCTTAGTTTTGGATCAAAAAGCCTGGTTACTATTCTTAAAATAAGAGCTCCTGTGAAAAAAAAGATTGAACTAAACCCTACAATTATGAAAAAAAAAGCTGCTGCTATTTTTTCTCCCATTTTTTACTCCTTTTCTAAAATTAAACAATTTTCAAATCTTATATTTGATATAAAGTTAAACGTTTTTATTCAACTTTAATTTTTAAATAACACAATAAAACAAATCCTGATATTTAAAAAGTCTTTGCTAAAACCCTTAATTTGTCTAAATTTATTCTTGATTGTCTTTATTATCCTTGAATGATAAATACTTATTTTATCAGGCACAGGTGATGATTATCTAAAAATAATAAAACAACCTTTTCTTTAAGTTAACTATTAAATGAGATTTTCTATGAGATTTAACAAAGAATTTAAAAAAACCCAACTGATTTTGGGTCTGGGTTTTATCATAAATATTTTATTGTCCGCCTTAAAATTTTTTGCCGGATACTACGGAGGCAGCAAGACTTTAATTGCAGACTCAGTTCACAGCCTCAGCGATTCAATCACAGACATAATTATAATGGTAGGAGTGTTTTTCTGGACAAAACCTCCTGATGCAAAACACCCTTACGGCCATAGAAGATTTGAAACAATAACCACTCTTATACTTGGATTTGTATTAATTGGTGCAGCCCTGGCAATTGGATATGATGCATTTAAAAATTTTGGGAAAGTAAAAACTTCAGTGCCAGGAGCCATTGCTCTTTATGCAGCACTTATTTCCATTATTGTTAAAGAAATTTTATACAAAATTACAAATAAATATGGACAAAAAATAAAAAGCCCTGCTCTTATAGCAAATGCCTGGCATCACAGACTAGATGCTTTAAGCTCGATCCCTGCTTCTTTTGCAGTGGCAGGTGCTATTCTTTTTCCACAAATCAAATATCTTGATCTTGGAGGAGCATTAATTGTTTCTGTTTTTATTTTTCAAGCTGCAATAAAAATTCTCTGGCCGGGACTAGAGGAAATTTTAGGAAAAGGAGCCTCAGAAGATAAATGTAAATCAATAATAAAAACTGCTGAAAAAACTGACCAAGTAATAAGAGCTGAAAACTTAAGAACAAGATATAATGGAATGAAAGTTTTTGCAGACTTAAACCTTATTGTAAACGGAGATATAAGTGTAAGACAAGGCCATGAAATAGCAAAGTCTGTAAAAGAACAGATTATGAAAAAAAACCCGGATATTGAGGATATAATTATCCATGTTGAACCAAATAGAAAGTAAGCTTATAAACACTAAAATAAATTCTATTAAACCAAAGTCTTTAGAAATAATTTCAGCTGATAAAGTTTTAAAAAACTTTTTAAACCTTAAATCAGCTCAGCCAAAGGCTTTAGTTGAAAAAATTGAAAAAAATCCTGTTGAAATATTTTTTTATAGTTTTAATTCAAGTTTTGGAAAAATAAGAATATTTGCTGATAAATCAAAGGTTTTAGCAATTGATTTTGACAAAACCAAAAATAACAATTCATATATATTTGAAAATTTTCCTGACTCAAAACTTTTAGAATCAAAAATTTATTGTGAAAAGTTTTTTGAAAAAATCTTTTACTCACAAAAAAAAGTCTCAATAAAAACAGGGATTAAGGGAAGTGATTTTTTCATTAAAATTTTAACAGCCTTATCTCAAACAAATTCTGGAGAGCTTATTTCATACAAAAAACTTGGAAAAAAAGCTGGTTTTTCAAATGCCCACAGAGCTGTTGGAACAGCAATGAAAAAAAATCCAATTCCTTTTTTAATTCCCTGCCATAGAGTTATAAAATCAAATTTAACCCTTGGTTTTTATTCAGGAGGAATAGAAAGAAAAATAATTTATATTTTAAGAGAAAATAATCATTTAATTCCAAAAAACTTATCCACAGACTGAAAAAAAATCTCTAAAAGCTCCGGGCTTTCCATCATAAGCTCATGTCTTGCATTTTTTATTTCAAGAGAAGGCTCACTCATAAATTTTGAGATTTTTTTTAAAACTTCAATTTTCACAACACTTTCTTTAGAGCCATAAATAATTTTTGTTTTAACTTCAGGATCAATTTTTGAAATATTTTTTTTAAGATAATCCATTGATAAAAAGGCATTGAAAACCCATGAGTTTGTTGGTCCTCCAATGGCATGGTCTTTGTTTTTTCTCAGGTAAAAAATATTTTCAAAAAACTTTCTTTTGTTTGAAGTAAGGTTGTTGTTTTTAAATTTAATTTCCTTGTATTTACCTGTACCAACTAAATATGAATCACCTAATCCTGATTTTACAAATGTATTTACATAAAGTTTAGCAAGACTTTGAGAAAGTGGAAAAGTCCTTATCTCAACCATGGGAGAAGAAAAAACAATTTTTTTAAAAATGCTGTTTTTATTTTCTATCAAATACCTCATCAAATTATGGGAACCCATTGAATGTGACAACCCATATACTTGATCTCCAGGTTTAATAAAGTTTGAAATCTTTTTTAAAAAAAAAGACAAATCCTTTTGATAATCCAAAAAATCATTTACATGGCCTTTATCTTTGTCTAAAAGCTCACGACAAGAACCTCCCTGCCCTCTCCAATCCATTAAAACGGCAAGAAAGCCTTTTTCAACAAAATGCCTTACAATATGATGATACTTTTCAAAATACTCAGCTCTGCCCTGTAAAATAACAATTACTTTAGAATAGTCTTTTTTTCCAAAAACTCCGTATCTTATTTTTTTAGAATCATACCCCTTAAAATAATCTTTAATACTTATTTCCCAATCTTCCATTTTTAATTTCCAAATAAAGTTTCTATTGCCTAAAAATGATTTTCTGATAATTTCATCATCAATTATAATTTATAATTAAATTTGCTTTAAATTGTTAATCAAATACTCACCAATAATAGAAAGATAATTAAATTGGAAGAAAAACATTCCTACGAATTTGCAAAAAATTACGGTGATCCAGCCTTTGGACTCTCAAGAAAACAAAATGAAGAAGCAATTCATTATTATCTTCAAAAACTTTCAGAAGATAATTTTATGAAGCTCCTTCTCCCAAAGCTTGAAGATAAAGAGCTTGAATACCTCCATGATTTGATTTTTACTCTTTTAAAAAATCATATTGAAGAAGACGAATACCATAAATATTTTCTTAAAGACGGAACCCATGAATAATAAAAACATATTTTCTGAAGCTGAGCTTGAAAACTATGCAGATATAATGATCTGGGGGCTTAAAAGAGCAAAGAAAAAAGCTTTGGAAAAAAATTCTTTTGTTCAAATAAAATACGACCATGAGGCCGCAGCCCTTGCAGAAAAAATTTATCAAAAACTTCTTTTGCAAGGTTTTAACCCAGATCTTAATCTTTTAAAAAACCCGGATCTTGAAAAGTATTTTTTCAAAAACGCAAACCTTGATCAAATTTGTTCAATCAAACCTGGATATGATAAATATTTAAAAAACATCTCCGGATCTATAACTATTATTGCCCCGCTTTCTTTAAACCACCTAAAAGATGTTGACTTTACAAACCTTTCAGAGTTTTCAAAATCAAGAAAAAATTTAAGAAGTATTTTAAATGAAAGGGAAAAGTTGGGAGATTATTCCTGGACATTATGCATCTATCCTACAAAAACACTTGCTGATGCTGCTGGAAAAAAACTTAGTGAATATGCACAATTAGTATCCAAAGCCTGTTTTCTTGGAGAAAAAAATCCTATAAAAACCTGGGAAAAAACAGCAGAACAAATAGAAAAAACTAAAAACAAACTTCTTCAGCTTGAAATAGATTATTTCCATATTAAATCTGAAAATACAGACCTTTATGTAAAACAGGGAGAAAAAAGAAAATGGCTTGGACTTTCAGGAAGAAACATTCCAAGCTTTGAAATATTTATAACCCCTGATTGCAGATTCACTTCAGGAAAATATTATGCTAACCAGCCCTCATTTAGAAACGGAAATCTTGTTGAAGATATAAAACTGGAGTTTAAAAATGGCGAAATAGTTTCAGCAAGTGCTAATAAAGGAGAAAACTATCTACTGAAAACCATTGAAACAGATGAAGGTGCAAAAAGACTGGGAGAATTTTCCATGACTGATAAAAAATTTTCAAAAATCAACACCTTTATGGCAAATACTCTTTATGATGAAAACTATGGAGGAGATTTTGGTAATGTTCACATAGCTCTTGGAAACTCATATTCGGACAGTTTTTCAAAAGATCTTGAAAAGCTTGATAAAAACCTTAAAAAAGAACTTGGCTTTAATGAGTCTTCAATTCATTGGGACATTGTAAATACAGAGAAAAAAACTGTTACAGCCCTTTTAAAATCAGGTAAAGAAAAAATAATTTACAAAAACGGAAAATTTATGGTTTAAGAGTCAAGCTCTGATTTTCTTTGTTGATAAAGCCTGTGAATTGTCTGGGCATGCCAGCGGCCTTTGTTTGAAAAAGTTGGAATCCCTTGGGCTTCAAGATAATCTGCAATCTCCTCATATGTGCTCTTATCTTCCCTTAGAGAAACAATAAGGTCTAAAACTTTGTTCTTTTGCTCTTTAGAAGCTTTTTTTATTTTGACTGATTCTGAATTTGAAGCATCAATAAAACTTCCACCTTTTTCAGCAAGAAGTTCAATGGAGCGAGCTAAAGATCCAAAAATTAAATTTCTTTCTTCCTCAATTTCTATCTTATGATCCAGGGCGTCCACAATCTTTTCATTGGTCTCGGTTATTCTACTCATCACAACCATTAATTCTGGAATAAGTTTGGCAAATTCATTCAAAATCAAGTCTAAGTCAGATTTTGAATGGGGCTGTCTTCTATCTCCCCCTTTGCTTCGCCTGTCTGGATGAGGATAGGGCCTTTTATTATCCATGGGAGATCTGTATGAACCTGGATATTTGTCCTTTTGCTGGCTTCTTAATTGTTTTAAAAATTCGTTCATTTACACCCCTTACCCCTTGAAACAATTTTTTAGGAAATTTATTAAAACTGCAAACTCAGAAATTGAGATCGTCAATATAACAAAATAACAAAATAACAAACTTTGTATATTAAACAAAAAACAAGCTCAATTTAATTAAAGCTAAAAAACCAATTCATTTGGGAGAAAAATTTTGTTTTAGTGGATTGTCGATATAATATAAATTAGTATATCACTCGTCAAAAAGGTGTCAAACATTATTAATCTTTATCCTTTTGCTATTGTTTATCCTTGCAATTTAAGACTTTTTATCGGAAAAAGTACTGACTTGATTTAACTAATCAACCTGATAAAAATCTTCTTGTCAAAAAAACCTGGATACTCCAAAAAAATAAATAAATTTTTGTTGATTATCTCAAATAAAAAGAAAGGTCTAACCAATGATTTTAATAATAGATTTCGGTTCTCAATTCACCCAGCTTATAGCAAGAAGGGTAAGGGAGCATAATGTATACTGTATTATTGAGCCACCGGGTTTTTCAATGGATCAAATAAAAAAAGCAAACCCCGAGGGAATTATTCTCTCAGGAAGTCCTGCAAGCTTTTATGATTCAAATGCCCCAAAATGCGATCCTGAGGTATTTAACTTAGGAATTCCTGTGCTTGGAATCTGCTATGGAATGCATCTTATGGCAGAAATTCTTGGAGGAAGTGTTGAAAAATCAGATAAAAGTGAATATGGATTTTCTAAAATAGATATAAAAATTAAAAACGGCCTTTTTAAAAATATAATTGACAGCACAGTATGGATGAGCCATGGAGATTCAGTAACAAAACTTCCAAGTGGATTTGAAATTTCAGGTTCCACAGAAAATACAGAAATTGCTGCAATGGAAAACCAGGACAAATCTTTTTTTGCATTCCAATTCCACCCTGAAGTTGTCCACTCTGTTGAAGGTTCCAAAATGATAGACAACTTCATTTCCACCTGTGGATGCAAAAGAGACTGGACAATGGATTCATTTGCAGAATCATCAATCAGGGAAATAAAAGATTCAGTTAAAGACAAAAAAGTAATTCTTGGCTTAAGCGGAGGGGTTGACTCTTCTGTTGCTGCAGTTCTTATTCACAGGGCGATTAAAGACAATTTGAATTGCATTTTTGTTGACAATGGGCTTTTAAGAAAAGACGAAAGACTTCTCCTTGAAAAAACTCTTCATGGACATTTAAATGTAAACATAGAGTTTATTGATGCCTCTGAAAGATTTTTAACAGCATTAGAAGGAGTTACAGACCCTGAACTTAAAAGAAAAATAATTGGAAATCTTTTTATAGATGTATTTGAAGAAAGTGCAAAAAAAATTGAAGGAGCCTCTTTTCTTGCCCAGGGAACATTATATCCAGATGTAATAGAATCAAAGTCAGCATTTGGAGGACCATCTTCTGTAATAAAATCTCACCATAACGTTGGAGGTCTTCCTGAAAAAATGGAGCTGGATCTTTTAGAACCTTTACAATATTTGTTTAAAGACGAGGTAAGAGAACTTGGAAAATCCCTTGGACTTACAGATGAAATAGTCTGGAGACAGCCTTTTCCAGGACCTGGTCTTTCAATAAGAATTCTTGGAAAAATTACAAAAAAACGTCTTGACATTTTAAGAGAAGCAGACGCAATTTTAAGGGAAGAAGTAAAAAAAGCAGGTCTTTACAAATCCCTTTGGCAGGCATTTGTTGTTCTTCTTCCCATAAAAACAGTAGGTGTGATGGGAGACAAAAGAACCTATGAAAACACTGCTGTGATAAGGGCTGTTGAAAGTAAAGACGCAATGACAGCAGACTGGGCTAAACTTCCATATGAATTTCTTGGAAAGGTTTCAAACAGAATAATAAACGAAGTAAGGGGAATTAATAGAGTTGCCTACGATATAAGCTCCAAACCCCCTGCAACAATAGAATGGGAATAATTTCAAATGAATATGGACAACTCCTTTGAAACAAAACTTCTTGAAGAAAAAACTGAAAGACTTGGGTTTTCTCTTGTTGTTGTCTCTGTATTAATACCTGTAGTTCTGGTTGCCATAGGCTTTTTTGGGTATGCTGAACTTAAAAACTCAATAAATGAGCTAAACTCAAACAAAGAAAAAAGTCTGACCAGGATGTCTTCAGAATTTGAAAATACAATTTTTAAAAATGCCTCAAAAACAGAAAAAATTGAAAGTAAAATTACAGATTTTGAAGATAAAATAAAAACTTTTTCCCAGGATATTTTAAGTTTGGATAAAAAAATTTCCAAACTTGACTCTGGAATAGAAAAACAATTAAATCCAGGTTTAGATAAAATAAACAAGAACTCCCTTTTAATTAATTCTATTTCAGGCTCTGTTTCAAATATCAAAAACGCTGGTGATAAAAATTCAAGTGAAATAAAATCAATTTCAAAAACCCTTTTGGAAACTCAAAATTCAATCAAAGCTTTAAGTTCAAAAACAGCTGAATTTTCAAAAACAGCTGTCTCTCTTTCCAAGGAAATAGAGTTATTAAAAACCAAGATTAATTCAAATAATGCTTTGGAACAAATAGAAAATATTTATAAAGAAATTAAAAAAAGAGAAATTAAAGAACGAATAATTGAAGAACGACTTGACCAGATGGAAAAATTTTTGGAAACTAAAAACTTTGAACACTCAGGTTTTTCTGAAAAAAATCTTATTGAAAAGGACATAGAATAATAAAATGGATCTTTTAAAAAAATTTGATACCCCGGAAATTAACTCCTATGTTTTTCATCCATCAAAGGCAAGCCCTGATTCTTCAGATGTAAAAAGAATTAAAATCAATGTAGATGAAAATATAATAATAGGAGCCTCTTTATTTGAAGCTTCAAAAGAAGCTCCATTTATTCTCTATTTCCATGGAAACGGCGAAATTGTAAATGACTATGACGAGCTTGGATTAGTTTTTGCCCAGCAAAATATAAACTTTATGCCTGTTGATTACAGAGGATATGGATTTTCCAATGGTACTCCAACTCTTTCTTCAATGATTTCAGACGCAGGTAAAATTGGCGATTTTGTCCATGAATACAGAAAAGAAAATAATTTTACGGGTAAATTTGCTGTAATGGGCAGGTCCCTTGGTTCAGCTTCAGCTATTGAACTTGGATATTCCAAAGATTATTTTGATGCTCTTATAATTGAATCGGGGTTTTTTAGTTTTAAAAAACTATTGAGGAATCTTGGTTTTTACAATGAAAAATATGAAAATTTCGATGACCCCTTAAACCATGAACAAAAAGTTTCATCTTTTAAAAATCCAGTACTGATAATTCATGGAGAGTTTGATGAAATCATACCTTTTTCAGAAGGTAGAAAACTATTTGAAAATTCAGGTGCAGAAAACAAAAAACTTGTAAAAATCCCGGGTGCAGGCCACAACACAATTTTTTCATTAGGTCTTAATGAATATTTTGCTTCTATAGTTAATCTGCTATTCTAACAATATTTTTTTTAAATAATAAAGATGAATCCTATTAAATTAAAAAAAGCAAGTTGATTGCACTTTAATTACAATTAATCTTTCTGTTGAATGTGGAATTATTCTTTTTTAAGAAAAAAGGCAAAATAGTACAAAAGTAAATCCAAATACTTCAAGACTTAACAAAAAAAAATTAAAAAGGCTTTGTTTAAACTTGCATAGCCAGACCTTGCTTTTTTTTACAATAAAAAAACAAATTAACCCAAATACAATGTTGAAACAAGAATACTTGACAAACCCCTTTATTACTTCCAAACAGATAAATTTCTGCTAAAACCTTTCTTCACATTGATTTTATCTTATGCTAGGTTAGCAAAATTATATTAACAATGGTTAGAAAAGGAGATTTATGCTAATCAGCCAATTCAAAAAAGTTATACTGATTTTTATTTGTTTAACCGGTTTTTTTTCTGTTCCCGGATTTTCAGAAACCAATAATTCAATTGACAGACAAAGTACCCTTAAGTTTTTTCAAGAATACAAAACACTCCACCAGCAGATCCAGGAAATTCAAAAACCAATTATTGACAAAAGCCCAAAACTTCAGTCTCAAATTAAAGAAATCAGTGAAATAGTAACCAAAACCTGGGGGGAAAATGCTGAACTTTACAATGTTGATATTGAAAAACTAACCAGTCTTGAAGAAAAAATTAAAAACAAAGAGCTGGCCCAAGAAGAGAAAAACAAATTTATGGCTGAATATAAAGAGGAATCCCATAAATTTTATAAAGCAAAACAGGCAACTCTGACTGATGATAAAATTCGCACCCTTCAAAGTGAGCTTGAGGAAAAACTTAAAAAAGAAACTATTAAATCAAACCCTGACTCAGCCAAAATTTATTTGGAGCTTGAAAAAGTTAAAAAAAAGATTGTTGATCTGCAAAAAACTACCAATTAAAAAACATTGTCTGGTTTTACAATAAAAAAACCAGACAAGAAACAAACCTTTACTCATAAATTTTTTCATTATCAGCATGGGCTTCTTCACAGTCAAACTCACAATCTCTTACTGTTCTATCCTCCACCTGTTTCATTAATTCTTTATACCATTCATGGGCAATAATCATGGACATCACTTCATTTGAACCGGTCCAAATTGTTGAAAGCCTGATATCCCTGTAAATTTTTTCAACGGGATAAATATTAGTATAACCAATTCCTCCCATTACCTGCATTGATTTATGAACAACTTCCTGGCAGGACTCAGTAACAAATTTTTTGGCTTCTGAAACAAGTCTTCTTATTCTGCCCTGTTCAATTCCAGCATCTACTGCTGAAGCAACTGTATAAATAAATGACCTTGAAGCATCAAGTTTCATGGCAGCTTCAGCCATTTGAAAGCTTACTCCCTGAAACCTGGCTATTTCCTTTCCAAAGGCTTTTCTTCTTGTGGTGTATCTTGTTGCAATCTCTAAAGCTGGCCTTGCAGCTCCGATGGTCATGGCTGCAGTTCCAAGTCTTTCAGGTATCATCATAGTATTAAACACGGGTAAAACATTGTTTACTTCACCTACAATATTTTCCTTTGGAACCTTTACATCCTTAAAAACAATTCTTGCAGTTCCTCCTCCCCTGCATCCCATAAGACCATAAAGATATTCAACATTTACACCTTCTGTCCTATCAACAATTAAGCAGGTCAGTGATTTATGAGGCTTTGCATCAGGATCTGTTTTTGCATAAACAAGAAAATAATCAGCTCCTTCTCCCCCAACTATAAATCTCTTTTGCCCGTTTAACAAAAAATAATCTCCCTTATCTTCTGCTGTGGATGTAGTTCCAAAAAAATCAGAACCTCCTCTTGGTTCGGTAAGACATTCAGCTGCAAAGATTTCTCCTTTTAACAAAGGCTTTACATATTTTTCTTTTTGAAAATCAGTTCCATGAGAAACTATGGCGTCACATACAAGCTCAGCTCCAACACCAAAGGTGCAAGCCATTATATAGCCCAACACTCCCACCTCTTCCATTACAACTCCTGTAGTGACCCAATCAAGCCCTCGTCCTCCCCATTTCACAGGATAGCGACATCCAAAAAGATTTCTTTTTCCAGCTTCTTTTAAAAATTCTTTTGGAAAGCGAATCTTTTCCTGATCCATTTCATTTAACATTTCTCTTGGAACAGATTTTACAAAAGCCCTTACTTCATCCCTTAACTTTAGTGCTTCCGGACTCATCAAATAGTCAAACATGGATTTCTCCTTTTAATTTTCTAAGTTTGCCAGTCTTTTTATAAACTTATCCCTCATTTCCAAAAGATCTTTTTCAACCAGCTCAAGTTCATCTTTTCTTTGGCTAATCTCTTTTAATTTTTTTTCAGCATATTCCAGAGAGCGTTGAATCTGCTTTTTTTCTTCAGGCTCTGAATCTGCAAAACCTATCATCTCTGAAATTTCAGAAAGTGAAAATCCAAACCTTTTGCCTCTTAACACAAGCTTAAGTCTTGCCCTGTCCTTTAAGGAATAAATCCTTTGATTTCCTTTTGTTCTTTCAGGACTTATAATTCCTTTTTCTTCATAAAATCTTATGGATGAAGGGCTGATTTCCAATTCTGAGGCCAATTCTGAAATTGAATATTTTTTCTTTTTCATTTCCACCTCAAACTTAAAGTTAAGTTTAACTTAACTGTTTTATTATTTTATATCAATAAAAAATAAGAAAAAAATTTAGAAAAATTATAAAAAAATAAAATACAAAAGCTTTTATCAGCCGTGTAAAAAAAGCTAAAACTCCTGACTTGCTTATCTGCCACAAAAAAACCAACTCGATTTTAAATAATTTTTAATGTTGACCTTAATCATTAAAGTATTAACTTATTATTCACTGACAACATAAACCTAAGGAGCAAAATATGCAGGAAAGAACCGGTTTAACAGCAATAGAAGGAAATCCGCTTACACTTATTGGCCCGGAACTTAAAATTGGCGAAAAAGCTCCAGAGTTCAATGTTACGGGCAATGAAATGAACAATGTATCTTTAAGTGATTTTAAGGAAAAAGTTCTTGTCATATCAGCAGTGCCATCACTTGACACACCTGTTTGCGATATTGAAACACAAAGATTTAATTCTGAAGCTGGAAAACTTAATAATGATATAAAAATTCTTACAATCAGTATGGATCTTCCATTTGCCCAGAAAAGATGGTGCGGAGCCAACAATATTGACAAAGTCATCACTCTCTCCGATCATAAGGAAGCTTCTTTTGGAATGGCTTTTGGAGTTCTTATAAAAGAACTCAGGCTTTTAGCAAGAGCTGTTTTTGTTCTTGATAAACATAGAATTATTCAAAACATGGTAATCCTTGATGAAGTAACTAAAGAACCTGACTACAACCAGATAATCCAATCTGTAAAAAAACTAATTTAAAATAAATTGCCTGTTTTATAACCTTATAAAGCAGGCAGTTTTCAAACTTAACTTATATTTTTAAACTTTTTTGTTCCCTAATGATAAAAACAAATCCTTATTCAAAAATCACACCTTGACCAAAGAGATTTTGTTCAATATATATTCACCTGAATTAAATTTTTGAAGGCAGTTTTTTAAATGACATTGAATTCTTTAAAACCAGATGAGTTTATCAAAAAGTCTGAAAATAAACTCATAATAGATGTTAGATCTCCCATAGAATATTCCAAAGGACATATCCCAAACTCAATAAATATTCCTCTTTTTTCCAATGAAGAAAGAAAAGATATTGGAACAATATACAAAACTACAGGAAAAAAAGAAGCTGTATTAAAAGGGCTTTTATATGTTCAGCCAAAGCTTTATTCCTTTGTCAGTCAAATTTATGAACTTACTTCAAAAGACCAGGACCAAGAAATTTTTGTTTATTGTCATAGAGGAGGGCTAAGAAGCGAATCTTTTGGGTGGCTGCTTCATACATCAAGCTTTAAGGTTACAAGACTTGACTCTGGTTATAAGGGTTTTCGTAAGTTTGTCCTTGATACCCTTGGTAAAAAAATGAAGTTTATTCTTCTCAACGGAAAAACAGGCACTGGAAAAACAAAAATTTTGGCAGAACTTGCAAAAAAAGGAGAACAGGTTCTTGATCTGGAAAAACTTGCCTGCCACAAAGGATCTGCTTTTGGTGATTTAGGCCAAAAAAAGCAACCTTCACCCCAGCAGTTTGAAAATAATATTTTTTATAAAATTATTAATTTTAATTTTGAAATGCCTATATGGGTTGAAAATGAAAGTCCTGGAATAGGTAATCTTTTTATTCCATTGGAGATAAGAAACAATATGAAAAATGCTCCTTTGATAAATATTGAACTTCCAGCAAAAGAGCGAATAAACAGAATTAAAAAGGAATATGGACAATTTAACCAGGCCTTTTTAGAAGAAAGAATAAAAAAAGTTCAAAAAAAACTTGGCCCTGAAAATTTAAAAAAAGCTATTTTTCATCTTTATAACAATGAAATTGAGGAAACCATAAAAATACTTTTAACTTATTATGACAAGGGTTACTCCTACTATATGAAAAAAATTGATTACCATGAAAACAATTCAACAATAAATCTTGAAAAAGACGATCCCCTTAAAAACGCTGAAATTATTTTAAACTTTTATTCATGTAAAACTTCTATAATAGGAAGCTCCCATTGATTTGCCTTAATGTTTTTTCTTCTTTCAATATCTTCATCGTCTTCTTTTTGTCTTTGAATAATTGCAAGCACCCTTCCAACAGGCTTAGCCTCTTTTTCTAAAACACTTTTCCATCTATTTATTCCATGATTAGAAAGTCTTCCAATTTTATTTTGATTTTTATCTTTTAAAACAATTACTTTCCCATATTTTAAGTTTTCAAATTCTAAATAGACTCTATCTTTTGGATTTAAATTTTTTAAATTAGAATGAATTTCATGATTTTTATGAAAATATCCACCATAACTTATAAAAAGATCTTTCATCCCAATTATAGATACTTTAACTCCTGACTTGTAACCTTTAATTTTTGAATTTTTTGCCATTTTTTCATAAATATATGGAAATTTATGAAACTTTTTTGTATGGGGATTTTTCTGCCCTTTTAAACTATAAAGAAACAATCCTTTTTTTACCCTTGTTATTCCAACATAATAAAGCCTTGTTTCATCTTCAATTTCCGAAAAATTTAACCTGTCCCAACCTCCGTCGGTTATGAAAACATATTTAAATTCCATCCCTTTTACACTGTGAACAGTTCCAAGAAAAACTCCATTTCCAGTTTTTGGATCTCTTTTTTCCTCTGCAAAAGCTTCAAAAAAAACTTTTTAAGCTCTAAAACTGAAACAGCAATTTCACCTGTAATTCCCTCCCAAATATCAAGGAGCTCAAAAATCTGCTTTGTCCAGATATTTTCATTTTCAAATAATTTTAAAAAATCCTTTTTAATTTGTGAAGGTAAAATACTTTTTTCAATATTTTTTTCAATATAGTCAAAAAATATCTGAAATTCCCATACCAAAAGCATTGGTTGCACAAATAGCTGGAATTTTACCATCTATAAAATCATCTTGGATATTTCTTTTTTGAGGTTCTAAAAGACCTGCATGAAAATGTTGAGATTCAAGTCCCTTTGAATTTAAAAATGAGCTTAAAAATTCTGTCCCTTTACGAGTTAAACAATAAACTATTCCAGCACCGCCATTTTCTTTAAGCTTATCATTGAGAATACTAAATATTATATCATTTTTAACTGATGAATTCACAGGCCACACAGAATATAATAGATTCTCCCTTGCTACACCTCCTGCAAATACTTGAATATCAATTCCAAGAGCTTCCATGAAATGTGATTTTATCTCTTCTACCACATCCATTTTTGCAGTGGCAGTATAGGCACAGACAAAAGGGTTTCTATTCATTTTTGTACAGTATTTATTTATAAATTCTGAAACATAAAGGTAATCAGGTCTGAAATCATGTCCCCATTTTGAAATACAATGGGCTTCATCAAAAACAAAACATCCAATATCTCTTGATTCAAGAAGTGACACAATGCTTTTATTTCTAAGCTGTTCAGGGGAAATATATAAAAGTCCTGAATAACCAAGTCTTACCCTTTCCATTACAGCACCTCGCTCTGGCAGAGTAAGGCTTCCGTTTATTGTATCGGCACAAACTGTATTGGTGTTTTTGTTTAAATTATCAACCTGATCTTTCATAAGAGCTTTTAAAGGAGAAATTACAATTGTCAGATCTCCAAGCCTTTCAAACCTGTGAAGGGCCGGAATCTGATAGCAGATAGATTTCCCTCCTCCGGTGGGGAGGATTCCAAGGATAGAGATTTCTTCTAAATTTGCATCAACTATTTGTTTTTGAAGCTCTCTTTTGTCAGAAAGAGTTCTATAACTTCCAAATCCAAAATATTTTTTAAGTAATTTTTTAGAATTATTATTTTCTTTACAATAAGAGCAATTCTCATTACCACAATAAAACCTTAAAGTTCTTATTAATTCTGCAATTTCTGGAAACTCAAATTTTACCCAGGAAGGAAGAACAGAATTTCCCCCTGATACAAGAATCCATGAAAGGAGATATGAAAGAATGGGTTTTTTAATTTTATTGTAAAAATAATTTTCTTCTATTTTTTCCAACCCATTAACACAAATTTTTCCATGGGAAAGACTTTTAAAAATTTCTATTGCCTTTATTTCATTTACAACTTCCGGAGCCATACTTGAAAACAAATCAAAAATACCCTTAAAACTATTTTCATTTCCTCTTATTAAAACATCTTTAAAAGCAAATGAATAAAATGACAAAAGCTTTGGATTTGTTTTTTTCTTTAAACAAAAAGCATTTATCTGATCTTGAAAAATTGAAAAAGACAATAAAGAATCTTCCACAGGATCACTTTTACCTGTTCTTACAATTTTATAGTCTTTTACAAGTTTGTGATAGGGATTTTCAGGAAAGGCCAGGGGAGATAAAAAAAGTGTGTCAATTACTGGAAGCTTTAAAAAAGAAGCTTCAGGACAAAGATCTTCTGCAATTAAAAGATCGTGGTTTATAATATTATGCCCAAGAATATAATCAGCACCTGATGAAAAAGCATCAAGTTCATCAAATATTTTTTTATATTTTTTATTTTACCTGATCTGAATTTTTTTCCTTTAAACACAGCCCCTATTTCATAAATTTCTTTTCCAGGAACAGCTTCAAAATCTATGGTAAGAATATTTTTAAATTTTTCCTCTAATTCATCCATAATTTCTCTTTTAAATGATTGAGTTTATAACTTTGTTAATCAAATAAGTAAAAAGTTCAATCAAAAAGATTTTTTTATAACTTTTTTAGAGATTTAAATTAGTGATTGCCCACAAACAAAAAGAGCTCTTAAATAATTAAGAGCTCTTTTAATATATTAAATGGGATTTTTAAGCAGAAACTACATCATTCCGCCCATTCCTCCCATACCGCCCATTCCTCCTGCACCCATTCCGCCGCCTGGATTTTCTTCAGGAATTTCAGCAATCATTGCTTCAGTTGTAAGCATTAGAGATGCTACTGATGCAGCATTCTGGATTGCAAATCTTACAACTTTTTTAGGATCGATTACTCCGGCTTCAATAAGGTCTTCGTATACACCTTTTGCTGCGTTATAACCATAGTTACCTGAATTTTCTTTAACTTTTTCTACTACAACAGAACCTTCAACACCTGCGTTGTCAGCAATTTTTTTCAAAGGAGCCTGAATTGCCTGAAGAATTACCTTAACTCCTGCTTTTTCTTCTTCATCATCAATTTGAAGCTCTTCAATTGCTTTAAGACATCTGATAAGAGCAACTCCACCTCCAGCAACTATACCTTCTTCAACTGCTGCACGTGTAGCATTAAGAGCATCTTCAACTCTTGCTTTCTTTTCCTTCATTTCAGTTTCTGTAGCTGCACCTACGTTAATAACTGCAACACCGCCTACAAGCTTTGCAAGACGCTCCTGAAGTTTTTCTCTGTCATAATCTGAAGAAGTATCTTCTATTTCAGCTTTAAGCTGCTTAACTCTTGCTTCAAGCTCACTTCTTGCACCGCCTCCGCCAACAATTGTAGTATTGTCTTTGTCAATTGTTATGCTTTTTGCCTGACCAAGATCTGAAATCTGAACATTTTCAAGCTTAAGTCCCATATCATCTGAAACAACCTGTCCACCTGTAAGAACAGCAATATCCTGAAGCATTGCTTTTCTTCTGTCACCAAAACCAGGAGCTTTTACGGCTGATACATTAAGTGTGCCTCTAAGTCTGTTTACAACAAGAGTTGCAAGAGCTTCGCCTTCAATATCTTCTGCAATTATTAAAAGAGGCTTACCCATTTTTGCAACACTTTCAAGAACAGGGATAAGGTCTTTCATTGAAGCAACTTTATTTTCACTTAAAAGAATAAGAGGATCTGAAACTTCAACTACCATTTTTTCAGAATCTGTTACAAAGTACGGAGAAAGATAACCTCTGTCAAACTGCATACCTTCAACAACGTCAAGATAGGTATCCATTGACTTGCCTTCTTCAACTGTAATAACGCCTTCTTTTCCTACTTTTTCCATTGCGTCTGCAATGATATTTCCAATGGTTTCGTCATTATTTGCTGAAATTGTACCCACCTGAGCAATTTCTTTTCTATCTCTTGTGTCGGTTTTAAGTTTTTCAAGTTCTGAAACAACAACTGCAACAGCTTTGTCAATCCCTCTTTTAATAGACATTGGATTGTTACCTGCAACAACAAGCTTTCTTCCTTCTTCGTAAATTGCTCTTGCAAGAACTGTAGCAGTAGTTGTACCGTCACCTGCCATGTCGCTTGTTTTGCTGGAAACCTCTTTTACCATCTGGGCTCCCATATTTTCGAACTTATCTTCTAAATCAATTTCCTTTGCAACTGTAACACCGTCTTTTGTAATTGTTGGTGAACCCCAGGCTTTTTCAATTACTACATTTCTTCCTTTAGGTCCTAGTGTTACTGCAACTGCATCTGCAAGTTTTTGAACACCGTCAAGCATTTTTGTACGTGCTTCTTCACTATATAGAATTTCTTTTGCTGCCATTTGGCCACTCCATTAAATTTTTAAAGTTAAACATTAATAAAACAAGGTAGATATTTGAAATACAACAGGGAGGTTGAATTATTCTACAACTGCGTAGATATCATCCTGACCCATTATGATATATTCTTCACCGTCAAGCTTAAGTTCATGTCCGCCGTACTTGCTGAATAAAACTTTATCTCCTACTTTAAGTTCCATAGGTATTATTTTGCCTTCATTGGTAACTCTTCCATTTCCAACAGCTACAACTTCTCCTTCAGAAGGCTTTTCTTTTGCTGTGTCAGGGATAATAATTCCACCCTTTGTTTTTGTGGGCTCTTCCGTTCTTTTTACAACAACACGATCTTGAAGAGGCTTAATGTTCATCTTTACTTCTCCTTGTATTTTACTGTTAAATTATTATTTATTTTCTGGACTAAACTTTTACTGTCCCTTCCTTGAGACAAATTAAAAACTTAACTAAAAAAGACTTAGGCTTTTATTTTGTTAAATTTTTATTTTTGTAAAGGAAGAAAAAAAACTGTTTTGCCCAATCATTAATTCATCCTGCCAACGTGAGGGAATTTAAGCATAAATTTTCAATTGTAAAGGGTCAAAAAAATATTTTTTTATTCTTCAGGCCCTGAAGCCGGATTATTTGCCAGATTCCCCGCGGGAACAGAATCTGGGGTTGGACTATTGTTTTTTTCTGCAGAAGTTTTTTTATCTGCATAATCTGTTACATACCAACCGGTTCCCTTAAGGTGAAAACTGCTTCTTGAAATAAGTTTTTTAACAGGCCCTTTTCCGCAAAACCTGCATGTTTGCGGACCTTCTTCGGAAAAACCATGAATAACTTCATCAACTTTACCGCAATTTTTACATCCATACTCATAAATGGGCATCTCAAGTCTCCATGTTTAAATAGGTCTCTTTTCAAATTCATGTTAAAATTAGTCAGGTTTTTCAGGTTGTCAAGCCCTGGCAAAAAAAAATTTTGAAAAAAAGAGGGTTAAAAAAAGAGGTGTTTTTTAAAAAAATCAAAAATTTGTTGCCTATATTGGATTGAATTTTTTTCCATTATGTTTTTTGTAATCTTATGAACGAGTTTTTCTTCTTTAAACATTTCTTCCTGATTTGCTTCAAATTTTTTAATATATTTTGAAAATCTTAAAACATGAATAAGCTCATGAACTATTATATAAACTAAAAACGGTTCTATTGATAAATTAAATTTTTTCACCCTGTCAAGAATTGTATTATCCTGAATGCAAACTCTATAAACAGTATAAACAGAAGAATTAAAAGGACTGCCCCAGGGCTTTGCATCATACTTTACAACCTGAGCAAAAACATCTGGAACTATTTCATGGGGTTTTAATTCTTTTAAGGTTTTAAAATCATATTTGAGTTTTTTCCAATCGGAATCCGACATTTTATAAAAATCTGCCGTCATTTCTTCAGATCTCAAAATAATCCCGTTTAAAAGATTAATTTCTTTTTTGGAAAAAAAATGGTTTTCCATTATTTTTCAATTCCTTCAGATTTTATACAAATTAAAATTTAAAGACATAGATAAAATTAGAAGTGATTTAATTTGGGAAAATTAAAAAATTTGCGGAACCAATTTTGTGGATTAATTCCGCAATTTTTAAAAACAAAACTTTAATTGTTTTTTTCAACAAGTTCATAAATAAGGCTTAAAGCATCTTCAAGCTTTGAAGGATCACTACCTCCAGCCTGAGCCATATCAGGCCTTCCTCCACCGCCTCCACCCACAATGGCTGCACATTCTTTTACTAATTTACCTGCATTAAATTTATTAGTGAGATCTTTGGTAACTCCTGCTGTAAGCATAACTTTTCCTCCTGATTTTGCACCAAGAAGAATTATACCTGATTTAATTTTATTTTTAAGCTTGTCTGCAAGATCTCTTAAAGAACCCTGATTGTCTGCTTCCACTTCCTTTGAAAGAACTTTTATTCCATTTATAACTTTTATTTCCTCTTCAAAATTACCTGATTTTGATTCGGCAAGTTTTGTCTTTAGCTTTTCAACTTCTTTTTCAACTTCTTTTGAATGTTTTAAATGCCTTTCAAGCTTTGAAACAAGACTTTCAGGTCTTTCCTTTAGCAAAGATGCTGCTTCAGCAAGCTGTCTTTCACGCTCCTGAACATAGAACAAAGCTTTTTGGCCTGTAAGAGCTTCCATTCTTCTTACTCCGGCAGCAATCCCGGTTTCAGACAAAATTTTAAAAAGACCAATATCACCGGATCTTAATGTATGAATTCCTCCGCAAAGCTCCATGCTAACATCATCTAAAGAAACAACCCTTACTCTTTCCCCGTATTTTTCTTCAAAAAGAGCTGTTGCACCAGAATTAATAGCCTCATTCATTGACATCTCATTTACTGAAACTTCATAGTTTTCTATTATTTTAGAATTTACCCATTGTTCAATTTTTTCAATTTCACCTGGGCTCACAGGAGAAAAATGAGCAAAGTCAAACCTTAACCTGTCATGGGAAACAAGAGAACCAGCCTGTTTTACATGATCACCCAAAATATTTTTAAGAGCGGAATGAAGAAGATGAGTTGCTGTATGGTTTCTTGCTGTGTTTTTTCTTTTTTCTGGGTCAACCAAAAGAGAAACTGATTCCCCTTTTTTTATTTCACCCTCAACCACCCTGACCTTGTGAACTCTTATTCCTGAAGGATCGTTTATTGTATCAAAAACTTCTCCTTTAAATCCTTGTTTTCTTACAATTCCACTGTCTCCTGCCTGACCTCCAGCCTGGGCATAAAACGGGGTATTTTTAAAAACCATGTCAATGGTTTCACCTTTTGAAGCTGAGTCTGTTTCCTTTCCTTCTTTTACAATCTTTACAAGTTCTGAATTTGACTCAGTACAAAAATATCCTTCAAATTCAGTTTTAAAACCCTGGGATGCCAGCTCTTTGTAAGCATCTATTGCAGAAGTAAATAAGACATCTTTTTTTGACATCTGCCTTTGCTTTTCCATACAGGATTCAAAACCTTCCATATCAAGGCTATAATTTTTATCTTTTAAAATATCCTTGACTATATCAGGGGGAAATCCATAGGTGTCGTAAAGTTTGAAAATAAGATCACCAGGAACTTCTGATTTGTTGTTTTTTTCAAGCTCAGCCACTGCTTCATCAAGATGTTTCAATCCAAAATCAAGGGTTTCCGAAAATCTTTTTTCCTCGTTTTCAATCACATTCATAATAAAGCTGCCTGAATCCCTAAGCTCAGTAAAAACATCATTCATCATTTCCAAAACAACCTTTGAAGTTTCATTCAAAAAAGGCTTGTGAAGTCCCAGCTGTCTTCCATATCTTATGGCTCTTCTCATTATTCTTCTTAAAACATATCCTCTTCCCTCGTTTGATGGAAGAACTCCGTCACCAATAAGAAAACAAGCCGCCCTGCTATGATCAGCAATTACTTTCATTGCAATATCCACAGGTTCTGACTGCCCTATTTTTTTGCCTGATAACTCTTCAACTTTTTTTATTATGGGAATAAAAAGATCTGTTTCATAATTTGTTTTTGTTTCCTGCATTACAGAAGCTATTCTTTCAAGGCCCATCCCTGTATCAATGCTTGGTTTTGGCAGAGGAGTAAGAGCACCGGACTCGTCTTTATTAAACTGCATGAAAACAAGATTCCAAAGTTCAAGAAATCTATCACATTCACATCCAAGTTTGCAATCAGGAGAGCCGCATCCATACTCTAAACCTCTATCTATATGAATTTCAGAACAAGGACCGCAAGGGCCTGTATCGCCCATTGCCCAGAAATTATCCTCTTCGCCCATTCTATGGATTTTATCCTTTGGAATGCCAATAATTTCATTCCAGATCTCAAAAGCTTCATCATCATCTTCGTAAATTGAAATAAGAAGCTTTTCCTTTGGAAGTTTATACCCCTCTGTTAAAAGCTCCCAGGCAAATTTTATTGCATCTTCCTTAAAATAATCCCCAAAGGAAAAATTCCCAAGCATTTCAAAGAAAGTGTGATGCCTTGCAGTATAACCCACATTTTCAAGATCATTGTGCTTTCCTCCCGCACGAACACATTTTTGGTAAGTTACTGCCCTTGAATAATCTCTTTTGTCTTCGCCCATGAACACTCTTTTGAACTGGACCATCCCGGCATTTATAAACAAAAGAGTGGGATCATCAGAAGGAACAAGAGAAGAACTTCTTATATTCTTATGGTTATGTTTTTCAAAATATTCAACAAACTTTCTTCTTATTTCTTTTGAACTTATCATTATATAAAAACCCTTAGAAATTACTGTTTTTTAGTTTTAGCCGGTTCTTCCTTTTCAGGAGTCTTTTCCTTTTCAATTGAAAGGCCCATTTTTGTCCTTACTGCTTCAAACATTTGATTGTAAACTTCAGGGTTTTCAATAAGATATTTCTTAACATTTTCACGTCCCTGACCTATGCGGTTTGAATTGTAGGAATACCAGGCTCCGCTTTTTTCAACTAATTCAAGTTCAACCCCTATATCAATAATTTCACCTGTTTTTGAAATTCCCTCTCCATACATAAGATCAAATTCTGCTTCTTTAAAAGGAGGTGCAAGTTTGTTTTTTACTATTTTGACTCTTGTTCTATTTCCTGTAATTTCCTGACCGTCCTTAATTGGAGTTGATCTTCTTATTTCCAATCTTACTGAAGAGTAAAACTTAAGAGCATTTCCACCTGTTGTTGTTTCAGGGTTTCCAAAAACAACTCCAATTTTCATTCTTATCTGATTTATAAAAATAAGTGCTGTATTTGTTTTGCTTATGGTTGCTGTAAGTTTTCTTAAAGCCTGGGACATAAGTCTTGCTTGAAGCCCCATATGTGAATCACCCATTTCCCCTTCAATTTCAGCCCGGGGGACAAGGGCTGCAACAGAATCTATTACTAAAATATCAACTGCCCCGCTTCTTACAAGCATTTCAGCTATTTCAAGGGCTTGCTCTCCTGTATCGGGCTGGGAAACAAGAAGCTCGTCACAATTTACTCCAAGCCTTTTTGCGTATGCAGTATCAAGAGCATGCTCTGCATCAATAAAAGCGGCAACTCCGCCTTTTTTCTGAGCTTCTGCTATGGCATGAAGAGCCAGGGTTGTTTTACCTGAAGATTCAGCACCATAAATTTCTGTAATTCTTCCCTTGGGAATTCCGCCTACTCCAAGACTTTTATCTAAAGCAACAGAACCAGTTGAAATCACAGGGACTTCTATAACCTCACGGCTGCCAAGCTTCATAATTGAACCTTTACCAAACTGCCGCTCAATTTGCCCCATTGCAGAGTCTATGGCTTTTGCCTTGTCAGATACTGACATATTTAATTTCTCCTATATATTTATTTTTTAAGTTTTTTTATAAATAAAACTGAATACTTTGCTCCATAAGAGAAAAGCTCACTTTTATAAAACACTATTTCATCTATAACAAAAAAACCTCTTAATAAAGAATTGTATTTATCAAGAACATCAAAAAGATTTTTTACCTCCTTGTTTTTCTTAAACCTTCCAATTGTTATATGGGGATGAAAATGCTCCTTATCTTTTTGAAAACCATGGTGTTCAAGATTTTCTCTTATTTTTACAGTCATTAAAGATAAAGGGGATAAATCTCCCTCAAGGCCTGTCCACAAAACTCTTGGCCTTTTTTTATCAGGAAAAACCCCAAAACCTGAAAAACCCATATTTAATGCCAGAAAACCTTCTAAAGCACTATCAAGATTTTCAATAATTTCAGATTTTGACAACTCATTAATATTTCCCAAAAACCTCAGCGTCAAATGTATATTTTCAGGTTTCACCCATTTTATACTTTTGAGCTCGTTTCCTAAAAGCCCTTGAAGATTTTTTATTTTTTCACATTCCTCGGGTGGAATTTTTGCAGCTATAAAAGTTCTGATCTGTTTTCCCATTATTAGTCAGCCCATATCTAAATTTATATAATCAATCTCAAGATTATATTTGCAAAAACGCCTGCAATTAGATCATCAAAAACAATCCCGCTTCCTCCTTTAAAAACTGTTTCAGCTTTTTTAATCGGCCATGGTTTTAATATATCAAAAAATCTAAACAGCAAAAAACCACAACCCAAAGAAAAAAAGCTAATACCAATCCCAGACATTGCGACCATAAATCCTGCAAATTCATCAATAACAACTTCTTTTGGATCTTCATTTTTTAAAATAACTGATGCTTTATCTGAAACATATACAGAAAACAAAATAAAAAATGTAAGAAAAATCCCTGTAAAACTCTCAGGAATAAAAGAAACAGCAATTATAAGGGGAATTGAACAAAAACTGCCTATTGTTCCCGGAGAAACAGGAGATTTACCCGAGTATCCACCCAAGGCAAAAAAAAGAATAATTTTATCCTGGTCAAGTTTCATTAGTTGTTTTCCAGAGTTTGTAATGAATAAACATTGATAATTTCAAGAAGAAATTTAGCACAATCTACCATATCTTTTAATGAAATATTTTCATCTATTGTATGTATATTTTTCATTCCTGTTCCTATTACTCCTGCCTTTATTCCTTTATGGAAAAAAACATTGGCATCTGCTCCACCGCCTATTTTTTTCCCTTTTAATTCAAACCCAAGGTTTTCAGCTGCTTTATCTGCAAGTTTAAAAACCTTTTCATCTCTGGATAAAGAAACATTTTTAAAATCATCTTCAACTTTAATTTCAAGTGCTGGAAAATTTTTATCAGGACTTTTCTGTTTTTCTTCTTTAATTACAAGTTCAAACACAGACTTCATTGTTTCAATAACTTTTTCAAGTTTTTCGGGATCATGGCTTCTTGCCTCGGCTTTAATAACAACTTTATCAGGAACAATATTTGTTGCTTTCCCGCCTTTGATTATTCCTATATTGCAAGTTGTTTCATCATCAATTCTACCGCTTTTAATTTGTGAAAGAGCTTTTGCAGCTGTAATTATAGCATTAACACCTTTTTCCGGCTCAGCTCCTGCATGGGCAGACTTTCCTGTTATTTCAAAAATTATTTGACTGCATGAAGGAGAACTTACCACAATTCCTTCAGGATCAGTTGAATCTGGAATATATCCAAAATCTGCCCTTATAAGAGAAGTGTCAAAAGCTTTGGCTCCTTTTAGTCCTCCTTCTTCAAATACAGTAAATACAAGATCTATGGGACAAGTTTTAAGATTATTTTCCTTTATAACATTAATAACTTCAAGAATCACTGCTATTGCCGACTTGTTATCAGCACCAAGAATTGTATCACCTTTACTTCTAAAAACTCCATTTTCAAATACAGGTTCAACTCCTCTTCCAGGCTCAACTGTATCCATATGGGCACAAAGCATAAGAGGCGGTAAATCTATGTTTCCGTCAAAATACCCTATAAGATTGTTTGACTCTGTGTTTAAAATTTCTGAAGCATTGTCTTCTTTTGTTCTTATTTCAATATTTTCAATATAGTTTTTAATCCAGATACAAACTTCTTTTTCATGACCTGAAGGGGAATCAATTCTGACCAAATCTTCAAACATCTGTTTTAACCTTAATTCATTTATCATTTTATCCTCTTTTTTAAATAAAGATTGACATTTTACCCAAATAATCTATATCATTTTTTTCTGTTAACAAAAATACGGAAGTGCGTAGTCTCTGGTGAGGCTCCCGGACTTCAAATCCGGTGTGGGGCGCTAGAACCGTCCCGGGTGGGTTCGATTCCCATGCATTTCCGCCATTTTTTTCATTTCAAACACTTAGAGCCAGTCATTTCATAAAAAACAAATAAATTAACCTTTGTTCATTTTTAACCAAAATACTATTGCATCCAGACGAATCTAAAAGCTAAATTATCAGATTGAACTATATTGTTTTTTAAAAAGTTAGATGAAATCAAAGTAATGGATATTTAGCTTTAAAAAATTAAAGTCTAAAAGATTTTTAATTTCATCCTTAAATAGTGAGGTAGACACAGGTTTTGCATTTTTTTTCATTTAGCAGGTCATCTAAGGTTTATTAAAAATATTGTAAATCAGCTTTTGCTATAAAACTTTTTCCAATCCAGGCATTTCAATAATCATAATTTTATTTGGAGGTTTGACTCCATATTTTACAGTTTTTTCAAGGATATCTAATATAAACTTCTTTGTTAAAAGTTTTCTTTTTTATAATTTCTTTTATCAAATTTAAAAATTGTCATAATTTTGTAAGCTTTTAAAAATTCTATCTTTGATAATCTTTTTTAAACTATCAGGTGAAACCACAATTACAAATTCTCCAAAACCTAAAATCCATTCTTCAAGAGCCCAGTTTATTGGAGCTGTTATTTCAACATCCAGGGTTTTGTCTTTATTTTCTAAAATTTTTTGTGTGGAATGATAGGAAAATTCTTCAAAAAGATAGGCTGCTTCAGGCATTACTTTTAATTTTATTGTTTCAGGCTCTGAAGTAAAACCTCCAAAACTTTTATTTACAATTTCATCAACTTCATTCCTGTTTATTTCAGGAACTTCAATTCCTTTAACTTCTTTAATATCTTTAAATTTATCGATTCTCCAAGTGAAATATTTACCGCTTGGAGCTCCTGCTGTGATCAGATAAAGCCTGTTTTGAGAAATCCAAATTCTTAAGGGAAGAAAAACAGATTCTTTTTCTTCATTATTTCTATTTATATATTTTGCTTCTAAAACTTGATTCCTTGCAATAGCCTCAAAAAGAGCTTCAAGGACTTTTTCTGAAATTTTTTCACCTGAATACTTTTTTCCGATTTCTAAAACAGATTTCACATACAAAAGTTCAGGTTTTTTACCGCTTTTAAGCCTTTCATTAATTTTTTCATAAAAAAGAGAATTCATTTTTGTAAAATATTTTTTAAGATAAAACTTTTCTGATAAATCTGATTCTGCTGCTGCTCTTGAAATTGCAAGAGTAATTATATCAAATGATGAAGGAGAGAAATTATACTCACTGGTTTTAAGAGGATCGCTTAAAAGATAACCTGTGTTTTTAAACTTTCCCCTTAAATCCTCAAATTCTTCAAGATCAATTTTATTGCCATTTTTGTCTGTCATTATTACTGGAAAACCACATTCAATTAAAAGTTTCAAGTCTTCCCTTGTTGTCTGAACACTACATTTATTTTCATTAAAAGGATATTTTTTATGAGTTTTTTCATTTATTTCTTTTGCACTAAGAGGAACTTCACTACTTGAAAGCAAAATCAGGGTTTCCCATGAACGTTGAAGTCTTCTGCCTTTTTCGCCAAATCTTGCATGTTTAAAACCTATTTTATTCACTTTAATAAATCCTTATATTTTAAACAGGAGTTTAAAATGTTTCTATTAAAATTTAAGCAATTTTTTCTATTTTTTATATTACATCAGACCATCATGGTAAAAACCAATTGTAACTATTAAATTAAGCTATACATAAAACAATAAAAATTCACCCATAGAAACTTTGCTTATTTTAACAAAGCTTATAAGCAGATATCAGAATTGAACTCACTTAGAGCGTTGTTGATTTTTCACTGCAAAGGCAAAATTGTTTTTACCGGATCGTTTAATTGAATACATTGCTTCATCAGCTTTTTTTATCAACTCTTTAATCTCTTCTCCATTATCTGGATAAATTGAAATTCCAATACTGGATCCAATCTTTATTTCATTGCTGTTGTATATAAAAGGTATGGAAAATTTTGAAATTATCTTTTTTGCAATGTATTCAACAGGATTCAAACTTTCTATTTCATCTATTATTACAAGGAACTCATCTCCTCCAATACGAGAAACTGTATCAGATTTTCTTACACAGGAGCTAAACCTTAGGGCAGCTTCTTTTAAAACAAAATCCCCTGCTTCATGACCAAAGCTGTCATTAACAAGCTTAAACCCATCAAGATCAATAAACATAAAAGCTGTTTTTTTGTTATTCCTCTTAGCTTTTTCATTTGCAACACAAGCTCTGTCTTTTGCAAGCCTGATTGTTGAAAGCCCTGTAAGAGCATCGTGATTAGCAAGATGTCTTATCATTTCTTCAGCTTTTTTTCTTTGTGATATGTCAACGTGGGTTCCTGTCATTCTCAAAGGTTTTCCGGCTTTATCCCATCTAACAACACGACCTCTGTCCAAAATCCAAACCCAGCCACCGTTTTTATGCTTCATTCTTAATTCAGCTTCATAAAAATCAGTTTTACCGGAAAAATGCTCGTTTAATGCTTTTTTTGAAATTTTCAAATCTTTGGGATGACAAAGGTTGAGCCAGGTATTTATGCTTACAGGTTCAAGTTCAGACAATAAATAACCTCCAATTTCTGCCCAGCGGTTATCAAAAACAGCTTCTCCAGTTTGAATATGCCAGTCCCAAAGGCCTGCGTTTGTACCTTTCAATGCAAGAGCAAGCCTTTCCCTTTCTTGTACAAGAGAAGTTTCTGCCTCTATTCTAAGTTTTATATTTACAAGTATTTGTGCAAAAAGATAAAGCAGGTCAATTTCAATTTCTGTGTATTCATGATAGCTTTTTACCCAGTCAAAACCAAGATATCCCAAAATATTGTCATTATCCTTCAATGGTACTGTGATAAGGGTTTTAATATCCTGGAGAGCTAAAACCTTTTTTAAATTCCCCTCAGGAAGAGCAGAAACATCCCTTACAAATACGGGTTTTCCTTTTAAATGAGTATCAATCCAATCGTCCAGACTTTCCAGGACTTTAAGGGGAACACTTTGAAGTTCATTAATATGAGGGTTTATTCCCTTATTGCACCACTCAAAAAGATTAGATGTGGTCTGATTTTTAAAATCATAATCAAAAATATAAACCCTGTCTGCTCCAAAATGATTTCCAATTTCACTCAAGGCTTTGTTAATTGACATTTCAACTTCATCAAGCCCGATATTTATATATTTTGAAGCAATATCCATTAAAATATGCTGCATTTTAGAATAATAAAAAAGTTTTTCTTCTGGCTTTTGCTTAGCTGAAGTAATATCAGTAAAAACAGTTGAAAAATAACCATCCCTTTGTGAAAAAATCTGTACTTTAAACCATTTTTTCAAAGACTTTGAATACTTTTCAAAAGTTTTGATTCCTCCCTTAATTGAAAGTTCCTCATAAAACTTTATCCCTTGGGACTTAAAGTTTTTAAGAGCAGGCATAATTTCAAGTAAAGTTTTTCCAACAATCATTTGATTTGAAAGACCTGTAATATCAAAAAAAGCCTGATTAACATCTATAAACTCACAATCGCAAGGGTTGTTTTTATCATCTTTAATTATTTTATAGTAAGCAAAGGCAAATGAAGATTCTTCAACAATTGTTGATACAAAACTTTTATTCATATTTACACCTGTTTTATTCAGTTTTTTATTTCTAACTTTTTTAAAAAGAAGAGCTACTTCAGGCATTGTTTTCAAAATAAAACCAATTTAATCCTATTAAAATTTAATAATCAGCTTTAAAGCCAAACTTTAAACTTAATGAAATACAAATTGAATCAAGAAATTAAATTACAAACAAATCAAACAAGTTAAGTAAAATAATTAGAGTTATCAAACAAATACAGCTTTCCTATTTATTCTTACTAACCTCTCAATACCTAATCGATATCAAAAGGAAGCTCGTTTAAAGCATTTTTAAAGTTTTTTATAAATTAATATTTAATAAACACTGATTAAGTTTGAAATTTTCAGGTTGGCCCAGGTTTGAATTTAAAATAAGCAATTGCTAAAAACCAGCTCTATAAAGAGTTTCCAATTTTTTGTTAATTCTTAGTTTGGTTGTTTATAAGGATTTTTATGAATTTTTGATATTTTAATTTTTTTGAGGAAAAGCCTGGGATATCATTATTTGCCGAGCCCAACAAAAAAAAAGGCTTTTAGCAAAAACCTGCTGAAAGCCTTATTGTTAGTGGCGCGCCTGGAGGGATTCGAACCCCCGACCCTCTGATTCGTAGTCAGATACTCTATCCAGCTGAGCTACAGGCACAAAATCTGAAATCCATATAAAACAATAAGTGTATGATTGTCAATGCCAAAAATTTTGAAAGTTTCTAAACCTGTCTTTTTAATTCATAAAATTTTATAAAATAAAAACTAAGGCAAAATTTATATTTTTAAATTTAAAGACTTTAATTTCTAATAAATATATTTTAAATCTTCGTCTTGTAAGTCTTAGTTATATTTTTTATAATTATGAGTTGACTCTTTGTTTGTCTCAAGATATCGCATTAAAGGTTTGGGGTAATAAACTGATGGATGAAGTTTTTATGAAACTTGCTTTAAAAGAAGCATTAAAGGCAAAATCAGCAGATGAAGTTCCAATTGGTGCTGTAATTACAGACCTTGAAGGAAATATCATTTCAAAAGGATATAATCTTGTTATCACAGAAAACAATCCTTGTTCCCATGCTGAAATAAATGCCATAAAAAAAGCTTCTCAAAAGCTTTCAAACTATAGGTTGCCCAATACTGTTTTGTATTCAACAATAGAACCTTGCATTATGTGTATGGGAGCCATTGTTCATTCCAGGATAAGAAAAGTTGTGTTTGGTGCATTCGACCATAAATGGGGCGGGTGT
Source organism: Desulforegulaceae bacterium (assembly GCA_034006035.1). Taxonomy (NCBI): domain Bacteria; kingdom Pseudomonadati; phylum Thermodesulfobacteriota; class Desulfobacteria; order Desulfobacterales; family Desulforegulaceae; species Desulforegulaceae bacterium. The sequence goes on along the minus strand of JAVETN010000005.1, from coordinate 66,363 downwards.
GGTTCTTTGTACAGCTTTCATGAAAATAAAAATTTGAATCACAGACCTGAAATAGTCTCAGGAGTTTTAGGAAAAGAATGTAAAAAACTTCTTCAGGACTTTTTTCTTAACAAAAGAAAGATTAAAAAAGGAGAATAAAAGTGTCAAGTATTGCCGTAATTGGAACCCAGTGGGGAGATGAAGGCAAGGGTAAAATAGTTGACCTCTTATCAGACCGTGCAGACTATGTTGTAAGGTTTCAGGGAGGAAACAATGCAGGTCATACAATGGTTATTGATGGTGAATCTATAATCAGTCACCTTGTGCCTTCAGGAATAATCCAGGGTAAAAAATGTATGATAGGAAACGGCGTTGTTGTTGACCCTTCAGTGTTATTGGGAGAAATGGAATATCTTAAAGGTAAAGGAATAGATGTAAGTCCTGAAAAACTTTTAATCAGCGAAAAAGCCCATGTAATTTTTCCATACCATAAAATGTTGGATAATGCCCGTGAAGCCAGTGCCGGAGCTAATAAAATCGGCACTACAGGAAGAGGGATAGGGCCTTGCTACGAAGACAAGGCTTCAAGAAATGGAATAAGATTTGCCGAATTTCTTGAAGATGATATTTTTAAATCAATGCTGAAAATAAATGTAGAAGAAAAATCAAAAGTTTTAAGTAAAGTTTTTTCCCATAATGAAATCCCTGATTTTGATGAAATTTATAAAACCTATTCAGAATTTGCCAAAAAACTAAGGCCCCATATAGCAAATATATCTGCAAAGCTTAACAAGGCTTTGACAAATAATTCTAAAATCCTTTTTGAAGGTGCTCAGGGTACTCACCTTGATATAGATCATGGAACATATCCTTTTGTGACTTCATCAAATACTATTTCAGGAAATATTGCCTGCGGTTCCGGTGTTGGCCCAAAAGCAATCCAGGAAGTGCTTGGAATTGTAAAAGCATATACAACAAGAGTTGGTGCAGGACCTTTCCCAACTGAGCTTTTAGATGAAACCGGAAGGTTTATCCAAAAAAAAGGGGCAGAATTTGGAGCCACCACAGGAAGAGAAAGAAGATGCGGCTGGCTTGACACTGTTATTTTAAACAACGCAGTTCAACTCAACTCTTTAACAGGACTTGTTCTTACAAAGCTTGATGTTCTTGGAGGAATTAAACAACTTAAAATCTGTACTTCCTATAAAATTGGAAATGAAATCACATCTTATTTTCCAGCACTTGTTCAAAATACCGCAAAGGCTGTTCCACAATATGAAGCTCTTGAGGGTTGGGAAGAAGATCTTACTAAGGTTAGAAGATTTGAAGACTTTCCAGAAAACACAATTAAATATATAAGAAGAATTGAAGAAATTTCTGAAACAGAAGTAAAAATAGCTTCTGTTGGCCCTGGAAGAGAAGAAACAATTGAAATAAAACCTTTATTTAGATAAAATTTATTTGGCCGGTTTAAAAAGCCGGCCTTTGTTTTTTTAATATTTTATTCTAAAACCCCAAATCTTTATTAATCAAAATAACAGAAATTCTTTTTTTAGGAAAAGATTTTTCAGTTACCACCCAGACATTACATATTCTTTCAGGACTTGAACAATCCGAGCATACACAAGTTTTGGCACATGGTGTTTTTTTCTCAAGCCTCATTGAGTTTACAGGAGCTGAATAGTTTTTTATTCTATCTACTCCAGATTGAATATCACTAACAATTTTGTTTCGTCCAACAATAATAACAACATTTTTAGGACCAAAAGTAATTGCCCCTACCCTGTTTCCAATCATATCTAGATTTATAAGAACTCCTGTTTCTGTAACAGCATTGGTTCCTGTTATAAAAAGATCGGATAAAAGAGCTTTTCTTCTTAACTCATCTTTTTCCTTATTTGACAATGAATGGTCATAGGTATCTAAAATTTGAAGATTGCTGTTTTCTTTTAATTTATCATAAATGCCTGAATCCTTAAAAGTAAGGGAACCACCCCAAGAAACTGAAGACGGGGATAAATCATTCATAATTTCATCAAAAAAAATTCTTGAAGCTTCTTTTTCATCTTCTGCTACAAAGGCTTTAAAATTATTTGATTCCAGGCTTTCTTTTGTATGTTCAAGTTTTTTTAACCAGTATTTCTCTATTGATTTATTCATTTTTTAAACTCCCCTTTTATTGGCTGTTTTTATATACATAATCTATTTCTAAAATCATTTTTTCATAAGAAGTTTTTAAAATATAAAACACTAAAAAGTTTCTTCCATATTCACTGCCGGCAAAGGATAAAAAACTAAATGGTGTCCCTGACTTGGAAACCTTGAAAATAATCCTTGAATAATTTGCAATTGTAACAGATTTTCCAAATATTTTTTTAGGTTTATTTAAAAAACGGGGTAAATGTTTTTTTTGAAAATCATAAACATTGAAAATTAAAGATAATTTTATATTGAAAAAATATTTTACAATTCTTTTTTTGCTCAAATTTGACAAAACACCAAGCCAATGAGCGGTTCTTTCAAGTATAAGGCCAATTTTTGCTTCTTTTAAAGGAGTTTTTGAATCTGGATAATAACTTGCTGAAACAACCAAAGCCGAATCTGACAAAGCTTTTTTAAAGCTTTTAACTGAAGGCAGATTACCAAAAATCAAAGTTCTAAATAAAAAATCTTTTTTGATTTTTTTTAAATCTTTGTTTTTAAATAATTTCTTTTTTTCCAAAAACTTGAATTTTTTTAATTTTTTACTTTGGTAAAAATTTTTTTCTGATTTCTCAGAATATGCCAGAATAGAATTTTCCCCGGCAAAAATAAAAAAATCTGTTACAATGAATTTAACAATACTCATTCTCAAAAGACTTAAAGATAAAAAGACAAGAAGAGTTAAAGGATTAAACCAAACAATTATTTGTAAGATTGAATAATTTTTCCATACAAACAAAAAACTGTTTAAAAACTTATTGTTCAAAAAAATATTTATTAAATTAAATCCAAAATATAATTTTTTAAGCCTTAAATTATAAACGACTTTCAATGATTTTCTGTTTAAAATATTTTCTATTTTTTCAGAGGTTAAATTTGAAAAGTACAAAAATTGACCCAGGTCTATTTCAAGTAAAGGTGTTTTGCTTTCAGGATTGTAAATTACTGAAATATTTTCTATAAAATCAATTAAACTTATAACTTCTGAATTGAAATAATAGTTTTTTTTATATATTTTTTTGCATTCTTTATAAACGTATTCATAGGCTTTTCTTTCTTTTTCATCAATACAAGATTCTGACTTTTTTTTAAGACTTTCTAGTCTTTTACCAAGGGATATCTTCCATTCAAAAATTCCCTTGAATTTAAAAAGAAAGCCAAGAAAAAAAAGACTTAATAATGAAATAATTACCGCATATACTTCAAAAGGAGTTAACATTGATATACTATGCCTGTGATTGGTTTGTTAAATTATCCCTAATTTTAAAGAGCTTATAATGATAAACACTCAAGTTAAAGAAATAATAAGTGAAGTTGAGAAAATCATCCTTGGTAAAAGGGAAAAAATCATCCTGAGTCTTACCTGCCTTCTTGCTGACGGACATCTTTTGATTGAAGATCTGCCTGGAATAGGCAAAACATCACTTGCCAATGCTCTTTCAAGGGTAATGGGACTGAAATTCAAAAGAATTCAATGTACAAGCGATATGCTCCCCGGAGATATCCTTGGGACTTCAGTTTTTGACCAAAAAAACGGAAACTTTACATTTCATCCAGGCCCTGTATTCACCCAGGTTCTTCTTTCAGATGAAATAAACAGAACAACTCCTAAAACCCAAAGTGCTTTGCTTGAAGCAATGGAAGAAAGACAAATTACTATTGAAGGCAGCACTTATCAACTTAAAAAACCTTTTTTTGTAATAGCAACCCAAAATCCAAAAGAACAGGCAGGTACCTTTCCTCTTCCTGAATCTCAGCTTGACAGGTTTCTTTTTAAAATTAATCTGGGATATCCTGACAGGGACTCTGAAAAACAAATTTTGCTTCAAAAAAATTCAATTTCACATAAATCAAACCTGATAAATCCTGTCCTTGATTCTAAATCAGTTTTAGAAATCCAAAAAAAAATTAAGCTTATAAAAACAAGTGACCCTGTAATTGAATATCTCCAAGATATAATTGAATTTACAAGAAACTGCGGATATTTTAAAAACGGACTTTCTCCAAGAGCAGGAATAAGCATTCTTCAATCAGCCAAAGCCAGGGCCTATATTTACAAAAGAGATTTTCTAATTCCAGAAGACATTAAAAATGTTTTACCCTGGGCATCATCCCATAGACTTTTTTTTGAAAAAGAATCAAGATTTATAAAAAACAGTGAAATTCAAGAGATTTTAAATGAAATTAAAATTTCATAACCTTATTAAAAACAAATTAAGGGCAAAAAAAAACAAGGTTCCCTTAAAAATAAAAAAAAACCAGATCTATATTCTACCAACAAGACCTGGTTTTATTTTTCTTTTGGTCGTTCTTGTCATTTTTGCAGGCTCATTTAATGAAAATAACAACATGGGGCTTTTGTTTAGTTTTTTCCTTTTTTTTATCTTTTTATTTTCCACAAGAGAAACCAGAAATTCAATCCTTGACCTTAAAATTAATTCAATAAAAATTGAAAACAGCTTTGCTTTTTCAAAGACAAAAGTTGAATTTAATTTATTAACTAATGGCAAAGAAAAAAAAGCTGTTAAAATAAACTTAAAAGATAAATTTGTAAAAATTGAGTTTTTAAAAAACAATTTAAATATAAATGCAAAACTTTTTATTGATTCAAAAGCCCGGGGAATTTATCGTTGTCCTGTGTTTAAAATTTCTTCAAGTTTTCCCTATGGTATTTTCAAAAGTTTTGCCTATTTTTATTCTGATGAAAAACAAATTGTTTACCCTTCTCCTTCAAAAACTCCTATTCCCTTAACAAAACTTAAATCTTTAATGGAAATTCAAGGAAAAACTAAAGACAAAAACAAAGATGAAGATGAATTCAAAGGCTTAAAAAACTATGTAAAAGGAGATAATATAAAAAGGATTTCCTGGAAATCATACTCCAAAGGACTTGGGCTTTTTATCAAAGATTTTAATGAAGAAAAAAGTTTTGATAAAATAATAATTTATTTTGATAAATTAAAGATTGAAAATCTTGAAAAAAAACTTTCTAAAATCTGTAAAACCATTCTTGAACTTGAAGCTGAAGGATTAAAATATGGGCTTGAAATAAAACAAATAAAAATCCCTCCAAATTCTGGACCAAAACATCAAAAAATCTGCCTTGAACTTCTTGCGGGGTATGATGATGAATAATTTTAAACCAAAAAATTCCACCCTGATTTTTCTTTCAATTGTTTTTTCTTGTATTCCTTTGCTTTTTTTCCTGGAAATTAAAACAGTGATTATAGTTTTTTTTGCCTTTATATTTAATCTTTTAATTGTTTTGGGCAAAATAAAACCTCCGGGAAAAAAAACAATCTTATTTTTAACCATTGTTTTCACCCTTATTTTAACAATCAACTTCAAAGAACTGTTTTCAAGGGACGCTGGAGTTCCCCTTTTGATTATAATGTCTTTTTTAAAAATCTTTGAAATCAAAACCCTTAGAGACGAACTTGTTGCCTGCTTTTTAAGCTTTTTTATCCTTCTTTCTTTGATTTTATTTTCAACTTCTTTTTTTACAACAATTTATATGTTTATTTCCGCTGTATTTACTTTGTCTGTGATGGGATATATTAATTCACCGGATAAAAATCTTTTCCAAAACATAAAAAAAAGTATTTTGATATCTCTTCCATCAATTATTTTTGCCTTTGTTTTATTTTTCTTTTTCCCAAGAATTCAAACAAGTTTATGGGGAAAACAAGGAAGCTTTAAAAACATATCTGGATTTGCACAAACAATAAGCCCTGGTTCAGTATCTTCTCTTGCTAAAAACAATGAAATTGCATTTAAAATAAAATTTGACAATAATCACCAAAGTTTAGAAAAATATTTCAGAGGGATAGTTTTCAATTCATTTGACGGAACTTCGTGGCATCCTGACAATCCTCCTTTAAAAGGACCAACAACCTTTAAAAGTTCAACCTCAAAAAAAGCTTTTATAATTTTAAATCCAACCTATTCCAAATATATTATTTCACCTGATTATCCTTTGAACTCCCCGGAAAAACAAATTTATTTAACTGAAAACTCCACCCTTTATTCAATATTTTTTAAAATCAATGATAAAAAAGCTTATGAAATTGAATATACAAACCAAAGTCCCACTTACCCTAAACCATCAAAAAAACATTTAAAGCTTCCTGAAAATTTTAATCCCCTGACTTTGGAGCTTGGCTCTCAATGGAGAAGTTTTCCACCTGAGCAAAGGGTTTATAAAGGAATTGAGTTTTTAAGAAAAAATAAATTTATTTACACTTTAAATCCTCCAAAATATGGCAAAAATTATATTGATGAGTTTTTGTTTGATAAAAGAGAAGGATTTTGCGAGCACTTTGCTTCTTCATTTGCTTTTTTAATGAGGGCAGCAAAAATTCCTTCTCGAATTACAGGAGGATATCTTGGCGGAGAAGAAAATCCCATTGGAGGATTTTTTAGTCTAAGACAATCAGATGCCCATGCATGGTGCGAAGTCTGGTTGGGAAACAAAGGCTGGATAAGAATTGATCCCACCACTGAATCTACCCCTTCAAGACTTGAAGAAAATATGGAGCAAATTTTTTCATCTGATTTTAATTCAGGCAGAAGTTTTTTTAAATTTACAAAACCTTTTACCAAATTAACAGATGCTTTAAATTTTTTCTGGGATCAAAAAATTATAAGCTATAATTTTAATATTCAAAATGAGTTTTTTAAATTTTTAGGTCTTAAAAATCAAAGTTTTTTAAAAAAATCTGCCTTGCTTATCTTTGTTTGCTTTTTTCTTTTTTTCTGGGTTTATTTTAGTTTAAAATTAAAGGTAAAACTTCAAAGTAAAAAATCAAAAGAACTTATTTTATTTGAAAAAATGCAAAAAAAGTTAAAAAACAAAAATTTTGCAAAAAAACCCTGGGAAGGATATTATGAGTATTTAAAAAGAATTGAAAAATCTAATTTAAAAAATCAGGAGTTGATTAAAGATTTTATTAACATCTTTGTTCTTTATAGATATTCTGGTGAAAAATCAGAAAAAAACATTGTAAAAATGAAAATGATTTTAAAAAAACTAAGATTTTAACTTAAAAAAGATTGTCTGATTGTTTTTTATTTTGTTTGGATTTTCTTAAATATTTTATCTGCTTTTCAAAAACAAACTTATGAATTCTTTCTTTGTCATTTTCATCAATTTCAATAAATTTTGCCCTGGTTAAACCGTTCTCAAATCCTGCTATTTCAATTTTACCTTTTACATAGTTGGCTTTTGTATCGGGAAGAGGCAATTCAAAATCATAAAAATCACCAATTGAAAATTCTGATGAAAAAAAAGCAACTCCTCCGGCACTTATATTTGATATTTCAAAGGCCTTGGAATTTAAATATATACAAAGCTTTTCACTTCGTAAGGCTTTTAATCTATAGCTATTCCTTTTATCCTTTGATTCAAACCTCAGTTTATATTTATTATCTGCCTTTTTTTTCCAAAACAAATTCAACTCTCCTGTTTGCGGCTCTGTTTTCATCTGAAGTATTTGGCCTGAGAGGCATAAGAGAACCGTATCCTGTAGCAGTAAGCCTTAAAGGATGTATTCCGGTTGAAATAAAATACCTCAACACATTCGTTGCTCTTATGGCAGATAATTCCCAGTTTGATGGATACCTTGATGTGGAAATGGGAAGGTTATCTGTATGCCCCTTAATATTAATATTGTAGTCATCATATGCTTCAAATACATTTACAAGTTCTTTAAGTACAGGCTCAGCTGATGTTTTAAGCACTGCATCTCCTGAATCAAAAAGAGCTGTACCTCTTATCTGGACTACAATTTTATCATTAAGAATACTTACACTGACATTGTCTTGAATTTTGTGTTTGCTGATATAAGATCTTATATCTTTTTCTATTCTTTCTTTTCTTGAAGTAAGCCCTGTAAGTTCATCAATTCTTATATTTTTATCAAGGGTTTCAGGCACTTCAAGAACTTCGATTGAGGCAAAAGGCACCATTTTTGAATTTAAACTCATCCTTATGGACTCAAGTGCACTTTCAAATTTATTTTTGTTGAGGTTTGAAATGGAAAAAAGAAGGATAAAAAACACAAGAAGAAGAGTCATAAGATCTGAAAAAGTGACTATCCACCCCAGATCGTTATCTTCTTCAAGGAAATCATCTTTTGTTGATTTTGTTCTAAATTTCATTATTTATTCCTTTGCTTGATCTTAAATCCATCTTCTCCATTGGAACTCTGGAATTTACAGGTATAAAAGAAGAAAGCTTTTCATAAATAATAAGAGGGTTGTCATTTTTTAAAATGGAAACCGCCCCTTCAAGCATAATTTCCATATTCATTACTTCGTTTATTGTTCTTGATTTTAGTTTACCTGCAATGGGAAGGCATAATAAGGTGGAAATAAGAGAACCATAAAAAGTTGTAAGAAGAGCTACAGCCATTGCTGGCCCTATTGTTTCAGGATTTGCAAGCTGGCTTAGCATTTGAATCAGCCCTATTAATGTACCAAGCATTCCAAATGCCGGTGCATAGGTTCCCATTTTTTTAAATACATCCTGGATATTGAAATGCCTGAGTTTCAAATAATTAATTTCAGTTTCAAGAGCAGCCCTGACAGTGGCTTCCTCAGAACCGTCAGCAATAAGACCGCAGGCTTTTTTCAAAAACCCTGATTGAGTTTTTACCTCGCTTAATGCAATAATTCCCTGCTTCCTGCTTATTCTGCAAAGCCTTATCATTGTTTCAACTGCATCATTTGGATCATCTCTTTTACTTGAAAAAACAAGGACAGCAGACTTGAAAGCTGTAACTACATGCCTGAATTCAAAAGTCAGAAGAGTTGAGGCAACAGTCCCCCCTATCACAATCATAAATCCAGGAAGATTTACAAAACTTAAAAAATCTCCCCTTAAAAAAATTGCTGAAAATATAAGGGAAAGCCCAGAAATAATCCCAATAAAAGAGCCAAAATCCATATTAAAACCTTTGGTTTAATAATTTTATACCAAGAAATTAAAGTAAGCTTTTATTGTTAAATAAAAAGCTTGAAAGATATCAAAACTTATCTAATTTTAAATATATACTTTTTTACAATTTAAAGAAATTCCAAAGATATAAATCTGACATCCTATATTTTTTTAAAATCAATTATCGCCTTAATTTTTTCCCTGAATCTGAAATTTTGATCAAGTCCTGGGGATAAGGATTGAGTAAAGTCTGATTTATTAGATATTCGTTTTTAAATCTAACAGACATGGAGAGAATGAGATAGCTAACAGTGGTTAAAGGAATTCTTTCATCCCTATATTCTTCAAGACTATTTAAAAAAAACTTCTTTTCTTCCGAAGAGAGCTTGTCAGACATCCCTCCAAAAGCGTGCTGTAAAACATTTATAAACGACCCAATTCCTGCTTTTTTAGTAAATATTTTCAAAAACTCTTTTTCATACTCTTCAAAAACAAATTCTTTATTTGATTTGTCATAAGAGGCCAGGATCCTGCCAAGCTTCCTCAATCCAGTCTGGTTATATGCCATGAAAAGAAGTTTATTTTCACTGTGGAACCTATTAAGTTCATTAATAATATTTTTTTTCTTAATTTCCTTGAATTTGGTAAGTGCAAAAAGTTTTACAAAAAAGTGATCCCTTATTTCATAATTTAAAAGTCTTCCTTCATCTTCAATTGGATGAAAAGGGAATTGTTCCATAAGAAACCCCCCGAAAAAACCGCTGCCCTTATAAGCTGAAGATGTTTTTGAAAAACCTTTGTATATTCTCACATCTTTGATTCCACATGATGGAGAACGATTTTTTAAAATAAATCCGTCTACGTCTTTATATTTATCAAAAAAACTTTTATTCCATTCATTGAGCTCTTTAGTAAAATCCTTATCTGTTGCAGGTTGAATAAGGTGTTTTTCACCTGAAGATTCAGCAATCCTCAAAGGCTCCCTAGGTATGCCAAGCCCAATTTCAACTTCAGAACATACACTGATAAACTTAACATATTCCTTAAGCATTTCAATGGTTTCAGATCTAATTATTTCACCATTGTATCTGCATTTATCAAACCCAAGGCATCTGCTCACTATTATTTTGGGCTTAACCATTTTTTCACCTATGATTTAAAAGAGTTTATCTTCAAATAAAAGCTAAAAAAGGCATCGGACGCAGCCGATGCCTTAGAATCAAACTAAAATAAAAACTTATTGTTTAGTTCCACAAGACGGGCAAAAATAAAATTTATCATCAAGATCAGCACCGCATTTTGAGCATAATTTTTCACTTACAGGCTCAAGCTCAACTATAAGCTCCCCATCTCTAACTGGAATCATTTTTCTGTCATTCTGGTAATCAGCAGTTTTAAGAACTCGTTTAACCCGTCCGGCTTTTTTAGCAAGTACAGCCTTTTCTTGTTTCATTATTGAGATATTGAAAATTTCTTCGCCCTCTTTTACCAAATCTCCTGCCTTGACATGGGTTACCCATAAATCACCTGTTGAAGGTGAAGCTATCTGATATGGATTGGAAGGATCTGCAAATTCTATATCAGCTCCGCTTCCCTTAAGAGGTTCTGCAACCTTGAGCTGGTAAGAAAAAATTTCTGAATCAAGATGATACCTTACAATGCTCATACCTTGATCATCGGGCTCTGTTATCTCAAGAATTGTCATTTTATGATGCATTCCCTTTGAATCCTGATACTGGGTTGTATCTCCTTTTTCAAGACCTTCAAACCAAACATCAAGGGGAAGATTATTGGGATCTCCGTATTTTTCCTGAAACTTAATTGTTTTAAGAGCATCGCCAGGATGATTTATATAGAGGATGAATTCCTCCTCACTAGCTTCCCGTCCCAATGCTTTTTTAAGTTCAGCCCTTTCCTGTACAAGATCAATATCAGGAAGTGTTTCAAGGGGTGAAGCTGTTGTTCTTGAAGCAATTGCATCTTTATACAATTCTGGTCCAAAGCAGCTTTCGTAAACCCAGTCAGAAGGAAATCCAAGGGGGAGTTTTCCAAATTTTCCTAAAATAAGATCATTGAATGCATCATTACTGTCTCTATAGATTTCAAGCCTTTCAAGCTTTGTCTGTTCGCTCAATTCTTCTTCAGGAACAGTAACTACTTCTTCAAGAACTCTTAAAAGCCTTCTTACATTTTTTTCTCCGCCACGCTTGAATGCTCCTGTTACTGCTAGAAAAGCTGTGTTCCATGTAATCTGTGAGCCAGGAGTAACATCATGGTATCTTACAATCTTTCTTATACCTGCAAGATATTTAAGCATATAGGGAAGAAGATGAATATAACCCTGCTTCATTGCACCTTCCTGGGAAGAAGATGTTGCACCGCCGGGCATTCCATGCTCAACCACATCGTAATCAATTCCCTGGAAATATGGAGCACAATATTTATCGTAATAAGGCTGAATCTGCTTAACAACAAAATTTGCGTTTCTTATCATTTCCTTGTCAAGTTTTGTCTTAAGCCCAAGTTCGCCTTCCATGTATGCTGCTGTTGAAAGGACATCTCCTTGTCCATACCATCTTACAGAAGCCCCCAAGGCCACGTCTATTATATGGGCACCTGCTTCAGCAGCTGCGGCAACAGCCGGAGTAAAAAGCCCATCTGTACAATGCCTATGATAGTGAAGAACCAACTCAGGATATTTCTTTCTCAAGGCTGTAACAACTTCTCTGATAAATCGTGGAGGACAAACTCCTGCCATATCCTTGAGCCCAAGAATTATCATCCTTGTAGCTTTGTCTTTTGAAACTCCTGCAACTGAGGCTGTCATTTCAATCATTTCCTCTGTAACATCAAGATAATTTTGAACCGTAAAACCTTTTGTCCATGACATTGAAAGTGCCGGCTCAAAAATATTTTTCTTTGACGAAAGAGCAACTTCTGCAAAAGGTCTCATATTGTCAACATGGTTTAAGAAATCAAAACATCTTATAATATCGTAATGTTCACAGATCATTTCTCCTGTTGCCCTCATCATATTTTTTGACTGAGGCTTGTATCCAAGAACATTGGTTGATCTTACAAGAATCTGCTTCATGGTTTCAGGCGCCATTTTATCAGAATTCCATTCCTCAGCCTCTGTAAAAGGATAAGTCATGTTTCCAAGCATTGCCACATGAAAATGGGCACCGCCTCCGTTTTCAATGGAGAAAAAATTACACCTGTCAATATAGGGTGCAATCAATCTGTCTTCGGCAAGTCTGAATCTGTTACCACTATTTGACTGGGTCTGATCCCTTGGAGTTGTATCAGTGAAATGGACATAATCAGTATCTCTTACAAAATCTAAAACAGAATCTCTATCTCCCCTGGGATATGGTGATTTATAGGTTTCTTCGTGTGAAAGATCAGGAAGAACCACATTTAACTTTCCAAGTCTTTTATCAGAAATCCCCCTATATTCACCAAGGGAAACATATTCATTCCATCCTTTGGCAGAAATATCAGCTATAAGCCTTGAAAGCCTAAGTCCTTCAGGCTGCCTGTCTATATAATCAAAAAGATTGGGATTTTTTAAAATAAACTTTGTATCAAATTCGCCCTTATTAAATTCTTCCCGTTTCAAAAGTTCTCTGTAAAAACCAATGGTTGTTTTAACACCGCTTATCATATATTCTCTTAAGGCTCTTCTCATAAGCTGGACAGTCTTGTCCCAGGTGCTTCCATGGGTAATTACAAGTGCAGCCGCTGAATCGTATTGGGAAGGGAATTCATACCCGGCAGTAACACAGGAATCAACTCTTACACCCTGGCCTCCCGGAGAAATATACCTTGTAATTCTTCCTGCATTGGGAGTGAAATTGGTTTTAGGATCTTCACAATTCACTCTTATTTGCATTGCATACTGATTAGGTTTTGTATTTTCTTCATTAAGCCTCAATGGAAGTCCAAAAGCCAAAAGAATCTGCTCTTCCACAAGGTCAATTCCATATCTGCACTCAGTAATTCCATGTTCAACCTGAAGTCTTGTATTTACTTCAATAAGATAAGGATTTCCATCGGGTTCAACCAGGAACTCAACAGTGCATAAAGTATGATAATTAACTGCCTTTGCAAGCTTTATTGAGTATTCTTTAAGCCTTGTTCTCAATTCTTCTGTCATTTTGGGCCATGGAGAAGGAGTAATCTCAACAAGCTTTTGATGATTTCTCTGGATTGTACAATCTCTTTCATCAAAGGCAAAAACATTACCATATTTATCTGCTGCAATTTGAATTTCTATATGTCTTACATTTTTAAGAAGCTTTTCAACAAAAATCCTTGGATTCCCAAAAGATGCTTCTGCCATTGCAGAGGACTTTTGGAATGCTGATTCAAGCTGCTCATCAGAATAAACTTCATAAATCCCTCTTCCGCCCCCTCCTCCTTCTGCCTTGAGCATGATGGGAAAGCCTATTTCATGGGCAATTTTTCTTGCTTCAGGAATATCAACAGCTGACTCAGAACCCGGAACAACAGGAATATCAAGGGAGGCTGCAAGGGTTCTTACGGCAACCTTGTTTCCAAGTGTTTTCATGGCATCGTGCTCAGGCCCTATGAAAATTATTCCAGCGGCCCTGCATTTACTTGGAAAGGTATCATCTTCTGCTGCAAACCCCCAACCTGGATGAATAGCAATTACACCACGCTCTTTTGCCCTTTTTATTATCCTGTCAATATCAAGATAGGCTGTAGGTTCTTTACCAAGAAGCATCAGCTGCTGAGCACTGATTGCTGCCGGAGAAGTTTTGTCAATATCAGTAGCCGTAACCATTGAAACTGCACCGGGAATTTCTGAAATGGCCCTTGAAATACGTCTGGCAGTAATTCCCCTGTTTGCTATAAGGATGGACCTTCCATTAACTTCGTCTAAAAATTCAAGAAAAGTTTTTTCTTTCATAACCGCCTTTATCCCCTAAATATTAGTTTTTTTAATTATTTACAGGTCTTATCCTGCCTGAATATACAACTTTTGTTGTTCTGCCGTCATAAAGTAAAAGACCACCTTCTTCAGAAAGACCTTTTAGAATATATTTTTTAATTCCTGTATATGGATCATCTAAAAAAACCTCTTCGTCAAGCCAGGCCAGTTTTCGAATTAAACTATTAATTAAATCAGAAGGCGACTCTTTTGCAAGTCTTTTATCAAAAAAACTATAAAAATGCTCCAAAACAAAATCCCAGAAGATTAAAGGGGAATTTATATTTATTCCTTCTTCTAAAAGAGATCCGGGCTTAATGGAAAACTCATCCTCCAGCTCATCATCCCCTGGAATTGAAACAAGATTCATTCCTATACCTGCCAGATAAAAATTTCGTTTTTTCTCAACAAGAATACCCCCAAGTTTTTTTCCTTTAAAAAAGATATCGTTTGGCCATTTTATCTGGGTTATTATCCCAAAATCACTTAAAGCTTCGGTTAAAAGATTCCCAAAAATAAGGGGAAGATAGTTTTCGCTCCATTGATTATTAAAAATAAAAGGAAGGTGAATTGAAACCGATAAGTTTCCCTTTGGAGAATACCATTTCTTTTTATACTGTCCCCTTCCTTTATTCTGGCTCATTGCAATTAAAGAAGAAAAATCTTTTTTCTTCTCTTTTTCAATAAGATAAAAAAGAGAATCCATTGTTGATTCACACTGGTTTACTGAATAAATATCCCAGGGAACTGAACTGTTTTTCACCTTTGACCATAAATTGTTACCGGATTTAAATTTAAATCCGGTAAACTTTGTGTCTGGAGGACAAAACTCTTTATTTAACAATCCGGGCACTAAAATCTGCCCTTTTGATTTATACATTAAATTTTTAATGCCTGAGTTTCTCAATTTGGCAGAAACTAAATTAGTTTAAATGAAAAATTAATCGGATTTTATATCATTATATTATTTAGTTAAATTTATTTTTTACCGGAAATTTTGCCCCATTGATCCCTTAAAGTTATTATCTGGTTAAATACAAGGTTTTCAGGAGAAGAATTTTTGTCAGGCGTATAATATCCATTTCTTTCAAACTGAAATCTTTCTTCGGGCTTTGCATTTTTTAATAAAGGCTCAAGTTTGCAATTTTCAAACACTTTAAGTGAATCTGTATTTAATGATTCCTCAAGTTCACCTTTCCCGGGATTTTCCACATTAAAAAGCCTGTCATAAACCTTTACTTTGGCATCTACAGAATACTTTTTTGAAACCCAGTGAATTGTACCTTTGATTTTTCTTCCATCATGGGGATTCCCCCCCCTTGAAAGAGGATCATAAGTGCATCTTAACTCAACAACTTCGCCATTTTCATCTTTGATATAATCAACACATTTTATAATATATGTATACCTAAGCCTTACTTCCCTTCCAGGCCCAAGTCTAAAAAATTTCTTTGGAGGATTTTCCATGAAATCTTCTTTTTCAATATAAATCTCCTTGGAAAAAACAACTTCCCGTTTTCCCATGGATTCGTCATTTGGGTGATTTAAGCATTCAAAAACTTCTTCTTTACCGTCTTCATAGTTTTCTATTACAACTTTTAAGGGATTTAAAACTCCAAATCTTCTTTCTGCTTTTCCATTAAGCTCATCTCTTACACAATGCTCAAAAAGAGCTGCGTCAACAATTGAGTCATTTTTTGCAACTCCTATTTTGTCGCAAAAACTTCTAATTGCCTCGGGAGGAATTCCCCTTCTTCTCATTCCGGCAATTGTGGGCATTCTAGGATCATCCCAACCTTCAACTATGTTCTTATTAACAAGTTCAACAAGTTTTCTTTTACTTAAAACAGTAAATGAAAGGTTTAATCTGGCAAATTCAGTCTGTCCGGGAAGTCCATTAACAGGGTTTATTTCACTTTCCTTTAAAATCCAATCATAAAGAAGCCGGTTGTTTTCAAACTCAAGTGTACAAAGTGAGTGAGTGATATTATTTTTTGCATCTGAAAGACATTGGGCAAAATCATACATTGGATAAATTTTCCATTTATCCCCTGTGCGGTAGTGGGGAACTTTCATTATTCTGTAAATTGCAGGATCTCTCATGGTAAGATTTGGAGAAGCCATATCAATTTTAAGCCTTAAAAGTCTTGCCCCCTCTTCAAACTCTCCGTTTTTCATTCTTTCAAAAAGGTCAAGGTTTTCTTCCACACTTCTTTCCCTGTAAGGACTATTTTTTCCTGGTTCAGTCAAAGTACCTCTAAATTCCCTAACTTCTTCCGCAGTCAAATCACAAACATAAGCTTTGCCTTTTTTTATCAAACCCACAGCTATTTCGTAAAAAAAATCATAAAAATCTGATGCATAAGATAAATTCTCTCCCCAGTCAAAACCAAGCCATTTTACATCCTCTTTAATTGATTTAACAAAAGCAATATCTTCTTTTTCCGGGTTTGTATCATCAAACCTCAAATGGCATTTGCCGTTGAATTCTTCTGCCATTCCAAAATTAAGACAAATGGACTTTGCGTGCCCTATATGAAGAAATCCGTTTGGTTCAGGAGGAAATCTTGTTTCAACTTTTTTATATTTTCCTGATTCAAGATCTTTTTTGATTTTAGTACGAATAAAATGTGAAGAAATTTCTTTGTCGCTCATTTTTTCATCCCTGTAATTTTTCCAACTCATATTGAACTTAAATTGAGTATTTCATATATTAAAATAATTAATTTACAAAAAAACAAAATCAGCTGAATTTAAAGAATCAGCTTAAGAAGCTTAAAAATATTAACCTTGAATTCAATTACCATATTACCCTGGAAAGGTAAAAGTTTTACTGATTGAAAAATTTTAAAACTTTTATTTAATCAACCTTGATTTACAATAAATTAACCAGATATTATCTCAAAATTGTTTTTTAATAAAATTTCTGCAAATATAATTTTGAGGAAAATTTAAATAGACGAAAATTTTTAGTTTCCTCTATTTAACAAAAAAACAGGAAAACAAAATTAATGGAAATTTTTCAAAACAAATACCAGATTTTAGGACTTTTAGCTAAAAAACCTGGGTTTACTTCTTATAATGTTATTAATCTATTCAGCAAAAAACAATTTATCCTTAGAAAATATGATTCTTTTATAAATTCATTGGAATTTGAAGATCTTAAAAATCAACTTCAGGAATTTAAAGAAAATCCAATAGAAAACACAGCAGCTATTATTGAAATTACAACCGAAGAATCCACAGGAAAAATTGTAGTTATTTTTGAAAAACCCCCAGGAAACCCTCTTTTGTATTTTTTAGAAAAACCTTTAAATTTAAAAAAAGAAAACCCCTTTTCCTCAACTACAGCCTTTCTTGATCTTGCTTTGAAAATAACAGAGATGATTAAATCAATTCATAAAAGAAACCATCCTTATTTAAACATCCATCCTGCTTCAATTTTTATTGACAAAAACAATAATATCAAGGCACTTCCTCCTTCTTTTAGTTCTTTTTCAATTTTAAAATCAGACTCAGAAAAAAAACCCGGGTCAATAGAAAACTTCATCTACTACCTTGCTCCTGAACAAATTGAAAGTTACAAAGAAGGAATTGATTTTAGAACTGATTTTTATTCAATGGGAGTTCTTTTTTATCAATGTCTCACAGGAACTCTGCCTTTTGAAGATATTAAGGAAAGGGAGAGTTTTATTAATGCACTGGCTTCAAAAAAGCCCATCCAGGAAATATCCCCGGAAATTTTTCCTCCCTTGATTAAAATAATTGAAAAACTTTTATCAAAATCCAAAGAAAAACGTTATCAATCCCTTTATAGTCTTAAACATGACCTTTTAAAATGCATGGAAGCATATAAAGAAAAAGACATCCTTGCTTCATTTACACCTGGACAAAGAGATATTTCTGGAAACTTTTACATTTCAGATAAAATTTATGGAAGAGAAAAAGAATTAAGCCTGCTCTTAATTGCTTTTTACAAGGCTGCAAAAGGATATAAAGAAAATATTTTTATCAAAGGCGAACCTGGAATTGGAAAAACAAAACTTATAATAGAGTTTCAAAAAAATATAAACAAAGCTGGAGGAATTTTTGTTTCTGGAAAGTTCACCAGAAAAAAAAGTCAGCAGCCTTATTCAGCATTTAAAGAAGCTTTTTCAAAGTTTATAAGAAATGTAGTTTCAAAAGGGGAAGACAAATCAACCAAGTTAAAAGAAATTCTTGCCCAGAACTTTAACCAGAATTCAAAAATAATCTCAGACTTTGTTCCTGAAATTTCATTTCTTATCAAACCTGAAGAAGATCAAGGTGAAATAGATCCTTTAATAAACAAAAACAAATTTTTTAATGCCTGCATAAAGTTTCTGGAGTCCTGTCTTTTGTTTACCAATCCTGTGATTCTTTATCTTGATGATCTTCACTGGGCAGATCAAGAAAGTTTAGAACTTTTTTCCATGATTTCCAAGTATTTCCAGGGAGGTTCTCTTCTGGTTATAGGAGCATTTAGAAAGATAACAAATCCGTCAACAGAGTATATAAACAAAATTATCCATTCAATGGAAGAAAACAAGATTCCCTTTGAATTAATAGAACTTCAGCCTCTGGCAATCCATGATATAACTGAACTTGTTCAAGACAGTTTTGGAAATGAACCTGGTGAAAACGCTGCCCTGGCAGACTTGATTTTTCAACAGACCAGGGGAAATCCTTTTAATATCCACCAGTATATTTTTTCTATACATTCAGCAAAACTTATTTATCATGACTTTGATAAAGGTATCTGGAAATGGGACTTTGACTCCATTTACAGACAAAGCAGGCAAAAGTTTTCAAAATACTATATCAAAGAAATTCTAAGTAAATTCAGCATAGAAACCTATAATCTTCTTTCTTTGGCAGCCTGCTCAGGAACTTATTTTTCCAAATCCAGACTCTCACTTATTTCAAAAATTCCTGAAAACAAAATTGAACCTCTTCTTTTTCCCGGGTTTGACTCAGGGTTAATTTTTAAAACAACAGAAAACAACACTGAAATCTATTGTTTCAAACATGACAATATCCAGCAGACAATTCTTGGTTTAATGTCTTTGGAACAAAGAAAAAAAACGTATTTAACAATAGGAAAAAAACTCCTGAAAGCTTATGAAACCGGGGAAAAACTAATAGAAACTGACAATGAAATTTTATATGAAATAGCGTTTTATTTTAATAAAGGAGCTGAATTTCTTTCAAAGGAAGAAAAATTAAAAATTGCAAAGCTCAACCTTAAAGCTGCAAAAAACGCAATAAATTCAAGCTCGGGAAGTACTGCTTTGGAATTTCTTGAAAACGCTGAAAATCTTCTTGGAAAAAATATCTGGAAAAACACTCCTGAACTGGCCACTCAAATAGCTATTGAATCAGGATATTCTGCTCTTTTATCAGGTGATTATGAAAAAGTAAGAAAAAACAGCGAAAAAATTTTACTAAATAACAAGGATATTTTAAGTCAGCTTAAGGCTTACGAACTTCTTATAAGCTCTCAAATTTCTGATAACAATCTTGACAATGCTATAAAATCTGGAATTTTCATTCTAGGAAAACTGGGAATAAAAATTAATAAAAAACCAGGAAAAGCAAAAGCAATCTATACAATCTTGAAAACTAAGTTTATTCTTTCCTCAAATCCAAAAAGGAAAATAAAAAAACTTAAACCCATGGAAGATAAAATCATAGAAACAACAATGAAAATTTTATCTTTACTTCTTACTCCAAGTTATCTTTCCTGTCCTGAACTTCATCCTGTTATTTGTTCTTTGATGATAAAATTAAGCCTTAAACATGGAATCTGCCCTGAAACCCTTTATGGATTGTCAGCATTGGGAATTTCTATTAACAAAATTTTAAACAATTACAATTATTCATCCCTGCTTGGAGAAACAAGTCTTGAACTTGGGGAAAAATATAAAAGCTCTATAGGATATTCAAGAACCCTTATTGTAAATTCAATATTTTTAAAACATTGGAAAGAGCCTGTTAATTCATGCCTTCCCATGCTTAGAAAGGGAAAGGAAATCAGTTTTGAACTTGGGGATTTTGAGTTTGGTTCCCATGGAATTCAAACACTTTTAACCTATTCCCTTTTTGCAGGCCATCCTTTGGCAAACATAAGAAAAGAACTTGAAATAGCAGAAATAAACCTGGAGCAAATCGGACAAATTCTTGATCTTAACCATTCCAGAGTTTTTTTAACCCTTTCCAAAATTTTTTTAAAAGAGTCGGAATTAAAGCCTATAACCCAAAACAAGTTTAATAAACTTCCTGATATTACAGGTAATTTTTTAACAAATTTTGCAAACAGCTTTATTTATCTTTATATGAATAATATTCCAAAAGCTGATAAGTATTGGAAAAAAGCTGACAAAAATATAAATGGAGCTGCTTCAACCCTGGTATACCCATATCATTTTTTCATAGGCTCTCTTATTTCAGTTTTAAAATATGAAAAAATATCAAATAAAAAATATCAAGACAAAATTAAAAAAGAAATCGATAAAAGAACTAAGAAATTCAAGAAATTAGCCCTTCTTTCTCCTCCAAACAATTATCATAGATATCTTTTGATAAAAGCTGAGAAAGCAAAAATTTTAAAAAACTTTAAAAAAGCTGAGTTTTTTTATAATCAAGCTATAAATCAGTCAATAGAAAGCGGATTTACCCAGGATGAAGCTTTATTTTCTGAGCGAGCCTATATTTTTTTTAAGGATACAGACAAAATTAAAACCTCATACAATTATTTTAACCTGGCAGTTTCCGCCTATAGAAAATGGGGTTGTCTTTTAAAACTTTCAAGTCTTCTGGGATTAGAAACCTCAGATACTGACTCAGAAATCAAATATCTTTCAGGACCTGATTTCCCTTTGAGAAGCTTTCCAAAAATTTTCAGGTCACTGGGGCTTTTGTCAGATAAAATAACTAAAAACGAGCTTGTTTTACAACTAATGGATATTGTAATTGATATTTCAGGCGCAACCCATGGGTATTTTATAGAAGCAAAGAAAAATCTTCCCCTTGTTTCAGCTTCAGCATCTTCAAACAAAGGTTCTGAGTTTTATCAGCCAGGTGCAGGAATTTCATCTTTTTCAAGAATACTGGAGCCTGTTGTTCATAATGTTTTTCAAACAAGGCAGATATTTTTCCCTGAGCAGATTTCCAAAGAATATTCCAAGTTTTTCACTCCTGAAGCAGAAATAATCCCAAAGTCAATTGTTTGTCTTCCTGTGATAAGAAAGCAAAGTTTAAAAGCTGTTGTTTATCTTGAGAATATGGAAATAAAAAATGTGTTTAACCAGGATAAAATTGAGCTTCTTTCAATTATTTGCACCCATAGTGGAATCTGCCTGGAAAATATGGAAAAATTCAATTCCCTTACAGAAAAAATAGGAGATAAAAATCTGGCAGAAAACCTTATTCATGAAGCAACCACAAAGTTTGAAGAAAGAATAAAACAAAGAACAAATGATCTTATAAACCTCAACCTCAAGCTTCAAAAAGAAGTTGAATTTAAGGTCAAAGCCGAAAAAGCCCTTATTCAAAGTGAAACAAAATACAAAACCCTGGTTGAAAGAATGAATGACGGACTTGGGGTCCAGGATAAAAACAGAGTAGTCACTTATGTTAATGAAAGAATGTGTGCAATAACAGGTTATAGCAAGTCAGAGATGATAGGAAAAAAAACCTCAGAACTTTTAGAAAAAATTGTTGATGATACTTCTATTTTCCACCCTTCACTGCTTAAAGCAAATAGGGTCTTTGAATATGAAATTAAAACAAAATCCAATAAAAGAGTGGTAGTTCTTTTTCAAGGCCAAAATCTCTATGATGATAAAGGAAACTATGACGGAAGTTTTGCCGTTATAACAGATATTTCAAAACTAAAGCAGCTTTCTTTGGATATTTCAGAAAGAGAAGGACAGATAAGAGCTTTGATAAATGCAACCAAAGACTCTGTAATCATGGTTGATTCAGACGGATTTATTATCACTGCCAACAAAATAGCTGCAAAAAGATTTGGTTTTCCTCTGGAAGAAATTATTGACAAAAATATTTTTGATTTAATTCCTAAAAACTTTGCAAAAGGCCAGAAAAAAACTATTAAAGAAATAACAACCACTGAGCAAATAGTAACTTTTCAGGATTATGCAGAAAATTATGTTTATGATATCACTCTTTACCCTATAAAAGGAAACCCAAATCAAAAAGGAAGAGTTGCTGTTTTTGCAAAAGATATTACCGAATTAAAAAAAGCAGAAAAACAAATAAGCTCTCTTACCAAAAAAATTATCCAGGCCCAGGAAAATGAAAGAAAAAAAATTGCCCTGGATCTCCATGACCATGTAGCCCAAAATCTTTCATTTCTTAAAATTACAGCCGACTCAATAAAAAACTTTAAAGACAATGATTTTGGTAAAAAAATCCAGATTCTTTCCAGAGGACTTAAAGATTCAATTTCTGACATTAGACATATTTCCTATGATTTAAGGCCTCCAAACCTTGATGAACTTGGTCTTGTAAAAGCAATTTACCAGCATTGCGAAGAAGTTTCCTCAAAGCACAAAATTAAAATAGATTTTAAATCAGCGGGAATGGAAAATATTTACTTGAATTATGATATAGAAATAAATATTTTCAGAATAATCCAGGAAGCTTTAAACAATATTTTAAAACACTCAAAGGCTGATACTGCAAGAGTTAGACTCATAGCTTCCTATCCAAGGGTAATTGTCCGGATAAACGACAATGGAAAAGGTTTTCATTTAAATTCTAAACCTGATTTGAATGCTTCAGGTAAAAAAATGGGTATCCTTGGAATGAAGGAAAGAGTTTCCCTTATTGGAGGAAAAATGGAAATTAATTCAAGTCCAGGTTCAGGCACAAAAATTGTTGCAGAAATTCCCTATACAGAAATAAACAAAGACTCATCTTAAGTTAACCTGAATTGAGAATTTCATCTTTTTAAATTAAAAAAACCACCCAACTCAGGTTTTAAATACTTTTTTTATAAATCAACTTATTAAAACGGAATAAATTTTATGATTATTTGTCTTGGCTCAAAAAACCCTGTTAAACTTCTGGCAGTTAACAAAGCTTTCCAATCTTTTTTTCCAGAAGAAAATCTTGACTTTAAAAATCTTGAAGTCCCTTCTCTTGTTTCAGATCAGCCCATTGGGCTTAAAGAAACCATAAAAGGAGCTTCCAACAGAGCAATCAATGCTTTCAAATCAATCCCTTGCCTTCTTGGATGCGGAATTGAATCTGGTGTATTTAAAGATCCTTGTGAAAATATTTATTATAATACAACAGTCTGTGCTTTATTTAATGGTCAAAAAACTTTTAAAGGTATAGGCCCCGGATTCAAACTCCCTGAAAAAACATCAGAAATCCTTATTTCTAAAAAAATTGAACTTGATATTGCTGTTCACAGATCAGGATATACAAAAAACAAAAGAATAGGCTATAGTGAAGGCCTTATTGGAATCTTGAGCAAGGGAAAAGTTACCCGGATGGACTACACCATTCCAGCCATTCAAATGGCTCTTATTTCATATATAAACAATATTTAATCAATTACAGATTTTTATTTAAATAAAGCCCAGTATTAATTAAATAAAAACTGAGTTCTTAATTTTAATTAAAAATTTTGCCTTCAGCTTATTTTATTATTAAAGTCTTTTATGAGCTCCGCCGGGAAACCGCCTTTTTATTATTGAAACAACCTCTTCAGCACTTGATTCAATAGGTTTGTTGCTAACATTGATCATGGTAAACCGGTTTTGTCTATAAAGCTTTCTTACGGCCTCAACTTCCCTGAAAACTCCAGAAGAGGAAGAATAGTCTACTCCTGTATTACCCACTCCAACCCTTTGCCTTCTGATTCTTCTATGGGACATAAGCTGTTCAGCATCAATAAAAAGAGCAACAATTCTTTTTTTGTCAGCAAGTAAAAGCTCTTCTATTAAGGGGAGTTCAACAACCACAGGAACATTGGCAACTTTCCAGCCCTGAAAAGCCAGATACATACTTAAAGGTGTTTTACCAGATCTTGACACACCAACAAGAATTATCTCAGCTTTATCAAGATCATGGGGATTAATTCCATCATCATGTGAAACTGCAAATTCAATTGCATTTATTCTATTCATATCAACCTGGTTGAAACGCCTGAATCTTCCTGGTTCATTAATAGGTTTTGTATTCAATTTTTCAGAAAGCATATCAAGCAAGGGCCCCATGGCATCAAAAACAGGAAGGGTAAATCTTGAAGCAAACTCTTCAAGGTGGTCCCTTACTTCATCAGATACAAGGGTATGAACAAGAATAGCTCCGGCATCCACTGCTTCAATAACTGTTTTTTCAACCTGCTCTTTTCTTTTTACATGGATAATCCTTTTGATCTGAAATCTAAAATCAGGAAATTGAACAAGGGCTGATTTTAAAAGCTGTTCTCCGTTTATTCCTTCTCCACACGAAACTATATACACAGGCGGGCCCTGAATCTGGGTCAAACTTTTTTTCATATTAAGTCCTTATCATCATTATGAAAATCATTTAAAAAGGTAATTTAGCATGATTGTGTTTTTGTCTATTTTTTCACAGTTTTTTAATTCAAGGCAAATTTCTACTTCTTTATTAAAAACTGAAAGACCTTTACCAAAAAGAAAAGGAGAAATAGTAAAGATCGCCTCATCTATAAGGCCTTTTTCATAAAACTTAGAATTGGTTGATGCTCCTCCGCAAAGAATTGCCTCTTTAAATCCTTCTTTTTCAAGCTGATTAAGAAGTTCATCTGGTTCGCCTGAAAAAAACCTTAAGTTTTTTTCAGAATTTTCTTTATCAGATTTTCCCATTATTATATTAAGCCTGTCTTTTAATACATAGGGTAAAGTTTTATAGGTGTTTTTGCCCATTATAATTACTTTTGCCCTTTGGGTGATTTCAAAAAACAGTTTTTTATCTGCCTTAGAAGTCCAATTTGTATATTCATGGGAATTTCTTGCAGTAAACCCGTCTGCAGTAAGAGCCATTAAAAGGGTAAGTTTAATCTGCCTTTTAACTGTGTTTTTTTTCATATTTTTTTAATACCTCTGACAGTGGATACTTGTTTAAAAGAGAGCCTGCAATTTCCTTTGCTTCAAACCTGTCATTTATATCATCTTCAATCATACCCTCAAGCATCAGTCTTACAAGGGAAACTTTTGCCTCCTTGTACCTTATTGCCTCATCAAAAGCTTCAATAGTTTCTTCATCAGGTTCAATTTCTTTAATATTGAGCAGATTTGCCTTTTCAAGAACCTTATTTTTTTCTGGATCAGGTAAATTTCTAAATTTTACTGCAAGATAATTGGGAAATTTTAATAAAAGCTCATCCATCCTCTAAACTCCTTTAAAATTGGTACGTATATTGCAACATCTTATCTAAAAAAACCATAGAATTTTTTATAAACTTTTTACTTTCAGAGATCACTATGAAATTTTTTAAATTTATTCAAATTATTATAATTATATTTTTAATTTTGTCATCCTGCGGATGCAATAATAGCACAACAAACAAAGCTTCTGCTGATAAAAATGATGATAATCAAACCGGGGAAATCTTAAAAAATTCAAAAACAATTAACAATTCAGGAGGTGAGGTGTCTCTTGATTTTTCAGGTAAAAAAGCAATGGCAATTATTCCTGAAAACGCCCTTGATTCAAATAAAAAAATTACTATTGAAAAACAATCTTATCTTCCATCTCCCCTTGAAAAAGGAACTCTTCCGGCAGGTGATTGTATTAAGTTTTTGCCTGAAGGCCTTGTATTTAAAAAAAAGATAACCCTTGGAATTCCTTTTAACAACGAATTTTCTGATAGAAATGATAAAATCGGGGTAAAATATTATGATCCCAGCCTTAAAGACTGGACTGAAGTAAAAACAAAAAAAACAGATTCAAAGAAAAACATTGTATATTTTGAAACAAATCACTTTTCTAATTATTTAGCTTATATTGATAAAGAATTTTTATATCCTTTGGAAACTGAACTTGTAAAAGGTGAGTATTTCACAGAGGCTCCCTATTATTATACAAAAGCTGACGGAACAAAAACCTTGAGGCTTAAAGGATGCATTAACAGGAAAAGAGTAGCCTGTGCCCAACCCTGGCACCTAAGTGTGTATTTGCATGAAGGAAAAGATTTGATTACAATAATTGACAGGGATTTTACATTTAATCATTCAACAGGATATCCTGGTAAATTGTCTGAAGACGGCTCTTTTATTATATTTGATGCCATGGAAATCTTTCCTAAAGTAAAAGAATCTGGAGATGCAAGACTTTGGGATTGGCAGTGCGAATTTGTAAAAGAACTAACAAAGCTTGTAAATTACCAAGTTTACTCAGATAATGACCCCCAGTATATTCAAAATCAAGTTAAAGAAAAATTTTATTCGGAAATCATGGCAATAGATGATAAACATGTTAAAATTCAGTGGGAGATAAATATTGTTCCGGAAATAAAACCAGGTAAAACATTATCAATAAGATTTGAAGCAAGGTATGACCCTTAAATGGAAAAGAAAAAAAATTATATAAAATTCATTATTGTTGCTGTTCTTATCTCTGCCCTTTCAATAGGAGCTTTGATTTACAATGAATATTATCAAAAGCAATTCCAGTTCCAGGGGCTTGGAGAGATTTATCAGGCAAGAAAAAGCCAGAGTAAAATGTTTGTAGAAAGAAAGCTTACTGAAAACAACAAAGGCAACCCTTCCAAAGAAGAAATAAAAAACCTTCCTTCTTTTAAAACAAGATTTGCCACTTCATTGGCAGACGGCAGCTATCTTTCCATTTCCCTTGATTTCAGATTTTCCAATTCAGAGGGAATTAAGGAAATAAGAAGAAAATGGGAAAGAATTGCCTATGCTTCATCAATTGCTGTTTCTCCATACTCAGGAATTGAAATAAAAGAAAGCAGGAAAGATGAAATTTTGGTTATCATTGAAAACCAAATAAGAAAACGAATTTTTTCCAATTTAGAATATATTTATATAGATGAATTCATACTCAGGATTTAAACCTTGACACATATTTTCTTAAATGCCAGAAACTTGAAAATCTTTGAATTCTGGATTGATTAAATAATTTTTCCTTGACGCATCCCTTTATTAGACGTAATTCAACTTTTTTATACTAAACAAATCAGAGTAAATAAATGGTAATGAAAAAAAAACTTAGAATCTGCATCATCAGTTATAGAAGCAACCCCCATTCAGGGGGCCAAGGAGTTTATGTAAGAAACATAGCCAGAGAAATGGCTGAAATGGGTCATCAGGTAGATGTTCTTGCAGGACCGCCAGATCCTCTTCTTGAAGGAAAAGCAAAGCTTATTCCCATAAAAACCCTTGATCTTTATGACCCGGAAAATCTTTTCAGACTTCCCACCTCATCTGAACTGAAAAAACCAGTAAACCTGATGGAATGGCTTGGGGTAAGCTTCATGGGATATCCAGAACCTTTTACCTTTGGTTTCAGAGCATATGACTATCTAAAAGATAAGTTCCACAAATACGATATCATCCATGACAACCAGTCCCTTTCCTACGGAATCTGGGCAATAAACAGAAAAGTTCCTGTAGTTGCCACAATTCACCACCCAATGACTGTTGACAGAAAACTTGCTATTTCAAGTGTCAGGTCCCCATGGAAAAAATTCAAGCATTATAGATGGTATTCATTTATAGGGATGCAGAAAAGAGTATCAAGAAGACTACCAAAAATCATTACAGTTTCAGAGTTTTCAAAAAACGATATTTCAAAAGAATATAAAATAGATAAAAATAAGTTCACTGTTGTTCCAAACGGAATCAATCTGGATTTATTTCACCCAATGGAAGAAATAGAAAGAGAGCCAGCTTCTCTTATTTGCACAAATAGTGCAGATACTCCTCTAAAAGGCCTTTACTACCTTCTTCAAGCAATTTACCAGGTTGCTAAAAAAAGAGAAATCAAACTAACAGTAATTGGAAAGCCAAAGGAAAACGGAGGAATAGAAAAGTTAATAAAAAGACTTGATATTTCCCACCTTATAAGGTTCACAGGAAGACTTTCCCACGAAGATTTTGTAAAAGAATATGCAAAGTCAACCATAGCAGTAGTTCCTTCATTGTATGAAGGATTTGGAATCCCTGTTGGAGAAGCAATGGCAACAAAAACTCCTGTAATTACAACCTCAGGCGGAGCTTTGCCCGAAGTTGCAGGAGATGCGGCAATTATTGTTCCACCAAGGGATCCAGAGGCAATTGAAAAAGCAATAATTTATCTTCTCGATAATCCCGAAAAAAGAAAAGAACTTGGAGAAGCAGGATATAAAAGAGTGCACTCCAAATTCACCTGGAAAGAAGCTGCTAAACAAACTATCGCTACCTATGAGGAGGTAATTAATGATCACCGTTGATTTCAAATATCTGCCAATGAAAAAAGGGGCAAAAATTCTTGATATAGGAAGCGGGCCCGGACGTCACACTGCTGCTGTTTATTCACGGGAAAACGTAATGTCTGTTGGAGCTGACTTAAACTTTGATGATCTCCTTCTTGCCAAAGAAAGGCTTGAATACCACGATAAGCTGGGGTTTTCAGGTGGAGGAACCTGGGATCTTGTAACTTCAGATATAACAAACCTTCCTTTTTTGGATGAATCTTTTGATATAGTAATTTGTTCTGAAGTTATGGAGCATATTCCAGAAGATGATAAAGCAGCCTCAGAAATTTTACGGGTGCTTAAAAAAAACGGAACCCTTGCTGTAAGTGTACCAAGAATGTGGCCTGAAAAAATCTGCTGGATGCTTTCAGACGATTATTTCAATGCAAATCAGGGCCATGTAAGAATTTATAAAAAAAGCCAGATTAAAAATATTTTCAAAGACAAAAACTGCAGATTTTTAAATTATCATTTTGCCCACAGCCTTCACTCTCCTTATTGGTGGCTTAAATGTCTTGCAGGCCCTAGAAGGGAAGACAGCAAGACTGTTAATCTTTACAAAAGATTTCTTGAGTGGGATATCATAAGCAAGCCTTTTCTTACAAGATTTCTTGATAAACTCCTTAATCCTGTTTGCGGAAAAAGCATAGTTTTATACTTCCAAAAAAAATAATCGGGGAAAAAATGGACAGAGAAAAAATAAAATCAATAGTCCTTAACTATATTAATTGTTTTAACAACTCGGATTTTGAATCAATGGCTAAAATTCTTGAACCTGAGGTTTTATTTGAAAATCTTACCGAAGAAACTTCAATTGTTAAAACAAAAGGAATCAAAGAATTTATTGAAATCTGCAACTCATCTTCATCAATATTTGAATTAAAGAAAAAAACAATGATAACTATTGCTGTTGAAAAAAACACAGCAACAGCAGAGATCTTTTTCGACGGAATTCTTTCAGCCAATCTTTCAGATGAAATTTTAAAAGGCGATAAAATAAGAATTGAAGGTTATAGTGAGTTTGAAATATCTGAAAACGGACTTATTTCATCAATAAAAGATTTTAGCAGATAATGAAATTTAGTTTTTTTGAAAATATCCCTTCCAAAATAAAAGATGAACTCTTTGAAACAATAATTGAAAATAAAAACATAAAAATTGAAAAAATTATTTCAAAGGGAAATTCTTACCCAAAAGAATTTTGGTATGATCAAAAATTAAACGAATTTGTAGTTGTTCTCAAAGGTGCTGCCCTTATCCAGTTTAAAAAAAATTTTAAAACAATTTATTTAAAAAAAGGCGAGGCAATAAACATAAAAGCCAATGAAAAGCACAGAGTTCTTGCAACCAGCCAAGAAAAAGAAACTGTGTGGCTTGCAGTTCACTACGCTTAATCCACTATTTATATTCAATTGTTTGAAAAAATCATGTAAATTGAGATTTAAACCAAAACAAAATCAAATTTTTTATCCAATCACCATTTATTGCCTTTTTAAAATTTATTAATTGCAGCTAATTTATTAAAAAGTAGAAACTATGAAACAATATATAAAAATGTTTTTTTTAATTACCATTTTTTTTATCCCCCAGATAACTTTAGCAAAAAACAATAAAACAAAGGAAATTAAAATGACAAAAGAATATAAAACAGCAGCATTTGCAGGTGGTTGCTTCTGGTGTATTGAACATGCATTTTACAATTTTCCAGGAGTGTATGAAGCAGTATCGGGCTATATGGGAGGAAACACTGAAAACCCTGAATATGAAGAAGTATCAACCGGAAAAACCGGACACCTTGAAGTTGTGCTGATAAAATACAATCCCAATGAAACTGACTTTAAAAAACTAATGGATTTTTTCTTTATTAATATAGATCCCACAGACGACAAAGGCTCTTTTGCAGACAGAGGCCCCCAATATAAACCCGCAATTTTTTTCAATACAAAAGAAGAAAAAACTCAAGCTGAAGAAAAAATTAAAACCCTTGCTAAATCAGGACTTTATGAAAAACCTATTAAAATTGAGTTAAAAGAATTTTCTAAATTTTATCCTGCTGAAGAAGAACATCAAAATTATCACAAAAAAAATCCTTTTAGATTTAAAATCTATAAAAAAGGATCAGGCAGGGAAGAATATGTAAATTCAATTAAAGAAAAAAAGGCAATTTCTGCAAAGAAAAAATATTATCAAAAAGAAGAGCTCAAAAAAACACTTACCCCGCTTCAGTTTGAACTAACTCAAAATGACGGAACTGAGCCTCCCTTTGACAATGAGTATAATGACAATAAAAACAAAGGGATTTACGTTGACATAGTATCAAAAAAGCCTCTTTTTTCATCCAAAGATAAGTTTGATTCAGGTTCAGGCTGGCCTTCTTTTACAAAGCCCATAAATCCAGGTGCAGTTTATGAAAAAACAGATAAAAAACTTTTTATGGAAAGAACTGAAGTAAGAAGCAGCTCATCAGACTCACATCTTGGCCATGTTTTTAATGATGGTCCAAAACCTTATGGATTAAGATATTGCATAAATTCTGGGTCATTAAAGTTTATTCCATATGAAAAGCTTGATGAATACGGTTTATCCTATTACAAAGAAATTTTAAAAAACTGATTGCCAAGGTAGAAATTAATTGTTTTAAACAAATAAATTTAATTTATAATAAACTAGTTTACGGAAAAAAAAATGAACCCAAACAAAAGAACCTCTGTTTTCCATGAGCTGATAAAAAAGAAATCACCCTTAATCCATAATATTACAAACTATGTGGCAATGAATTCTTCGGCAAATATTCTCCTTGCCTGCGGAGCATCACCTGTGATGGCACATGCAATTGAAGAGGTTGAAGAAATGGCATCCCATGCTGACTCAATTGTTCTTAATTTAGGCACCCTTTCAGAAAAATGGATTAAAGCCATGATTTTGGCTGGAAAAACTGCAAACAAAAACAATATTCCAGTAATTCTTGATCCAGTAGGATCAGGAGCTACAAAATTTAGAACTGAGACCGCCAAAAAAATATTAAATGAAGTTGATATAAGTGTATTAAGAGGAAATATTTCCGAAATTTTCTCCCTTTCAAATGAAAATATAAAAACAAGGGGAGTTGATTCTGCCATAAATGAAATCAGCGATGAAATTATTGAAAGTGCAAAGGAAATTTCAATAAAAAATCAAACTGTGGTGGCCATTTCAGGTAAAAAAGATCTTGTTACAAATGGCAAAGAAATTCTTTTGATTGAAAACGGAGTCCCTTTAATGACTAAAGTCACAGGAATGGGATGCGGTCTTTCTGCAGTTATTGGAGCTTTTTGTTCTGTATCCAAAAAAGACTTAATAAAAGCTGCTGCCTGCGGGTTTGCCTATTATGGACTTTGCGGAGAGCTTGCTTATTCAGTTTCAAAAAACCCTGGTACATTCAGCATGAATTTTATTGATTCACTCCACTCTATTAGAAAAGAACAGATTGACAAAAATTCTAAAATAAAACCAATAAACGGATGATAAAATGAAAAAAGTCTGTGTTTTTTTCCTCTTCTTTTTTTCATGCTCAAATTATTCATTTGCTTTAACTGCTGTTCCAGCTGCTGTACCTGCCCAGACAAGCATTAAACAGGGAAGCCCAATTTTTTTCACTCTTTATTTTCACAACACTTCAGAAGAGGAAATGGAAGCAAAAATAGAAAATAGGATAGAATGTTTTTTATCAACAAATTCAAAATTTATTTCATCAACTGCAGTTTCAGTTGATAATATTGAATCAGAAACCCTGATTTTAAAAAAAGACGATTTTAAAGTTTTAAACTATAGACTTGAACTTCCGCCTTCTCTAAAAGGAGAAGTAAGAATTTCCATGGGTATTTACCCTGAAGTTGAGTTTTCAATAATATCTATAAAGGCCTCTGAATTTGAAAAAACCTCTTATAAAACCTTTGACTCAATGCTTCACCTTTACCAGCCTTACCTTGAAAACTTCACACCTTATAAGCCTATTTATTTTTTAATAGGAGCAGACCCAAAAGAAAGTAAATTTCAGCTAAGCTTTAAATACAGGTTTTTTGGAAATAACAGTAAAACTGCTCAAAAATATCCCTGGACCAAAGGTTTGCATTTTGGTTATACCCAAACTTCATTCTGGGATCTTAAATCCGAATCTATTCCTTTTAAAGATACAAGCTATATGCCGGAATTGTTTTTTATTTCTCCAAATATAATGAATCCTGAATATAAAAAATTTAGATTTTTCATGCAAACAGGTCTTCAGCATGAGTCAAACGGGAGGGATGAAGATGAGTCTAGAAGCACAAACTTTTTATATTTCAAGCCCATGTTTTTATTTTTTGCAGACAAAAAACCCTATGGACTTTTAATTTCCCCTAAAATCTGGTCTTATATAAATAACGAAGACGAAACCAACAAAGATCTTTACAAATACAGGGGATATTTCGACCTTCAAGTAACTCTAGGCAAAGCAGACAGCTTTTTATTGGAATCTTCTTTTTACAGAGGAAGTAAAGGAGGTTCTGTAAGAGTTGATTTTTATTATCCCTTGCATAAATTTTTTAAAAACTTTGATTTATATTTTCAGACACAATATACCAATGCCCTGGCAGAATCACTTATTAACTATAAAAAAAGAAACGAATCCATAAGATTTGGATTTGCCCTTGTGAGATAAAAAAAGAAATTCTAAAGCCTGAAAAAAGCCGGGTTGGTATAAAAACACAAATTTAGTTTTAAAATTAAAAAGCTGTTATTTTATTTGTGGCAGGCTTTTGTATTAATTTTTATTAAATTCTTCACTTATAGATTTGAATCTTTCAACTATTTTTACAGCAAATTTTTCCCTTGAGTCTTTGCTTCCAAGCCTGAATTTTTCTAAATACCCCTTGATTTTATCCAGATCTCCTTTTTCAGCAAGAAAAACAGTGCAAAAATAATAAATACACACTCCTATACTAATGGCTGAATAAGTTGATCTTGCTTTTAAATGGTCTTCGGCAAATCTTTTAACAATTTCAGAAAGCCTTCCAAGATTAATCAATAATTTTTCAAAGTCAGTTATTCCTGCAAACTTAAGTTTTTCTACAAGGGATTCTATAAACCAGTCTTCATGCTCAAGCTCAAGCCCTGTTCTAATGCTTATATCCATATCAATATTTTTGACAAGATCACTTCTTTCAATGAAATTTATAAGAGAAATTTTATCTATATATTTATCAATATATTCAGCACCTTCAATTCTTTCCTTATATTTTCTAAGATCAAACCTTAAGCTGTTGAATTCTTCGTCAGCAAGCTCCAGCAATCCTGAAAGCCTTGAAAAACGTCTTCTCATTTCAAAGGGAATTGAGTGTTTGCTTTTGTATCCAAGGTCGTGTTCAATTTCTGCCCAGGCATGCTGAAGAATTGAACGAATCTGAATTTCTGCTTTTAAATCTTTTAAAAATTTACAATCTGTTCCAGTCATATCAGAGGTTGAAAGACTTAAAACATAATGAAGAGAAAGATAACCAAATCTTTCAGGATCTTTTATTTCTCTTTTATCTATTGAGTTTTCATGATCTATAATAAATTTTCGTTTTACAATTTCAGCTACCCTGTCAACGTCTTCACTAAAATAAGTTGTTACCCTAAGACCAGCAACATCTGTAATTTCAGACAAGTCATTGTAAACTACATCAGGCCTGTTGATTTTTTTTATAAGACTTTTTTTTGATTTTACCCTGCTGTGAATTGAGTTTATATACAATCCTTCTTTAATCAAAATATCTTCAAGAATAAAACGGATTCTTTCACAAAACCTTAAATAATGTTTGATCTTTTTATCATATTTTTTTAAAATCAACTCATTTTCTGCCATTAATTATCACCAAAAGTTTGTTTTTATTTTAAATAAATTCCTAAACTTTAACAAAGGGTCATTGCTCTTATTATTATAAAAACATTTTCTAAACCAGCTTTTTTAAAAACCAATTATCTCAAAGTTTTTATATTTTTCATAAAAATTCACATTAATTCAAGCCTAAATTGTATTATCACAGGATAAAAAATTGTCTAATCTTTATTTGTTAATTTTTTAAGAACAAAAATTAGTTGCTTGACTTAATTTAAGAAAGATTTAAAATAGTTATAAAGAAAGTTAATTTTAAATTATAAGGAGAAAAAAATGATCTCCTCAGTAGGAAGCAATCAGGCGGCATTAAGAGCATATTCATCACTGCTGAATTCAAATGCCAACAATATAGCAAATGTAAACACTGAAAATTACAAAAGGCAGGATACAATTGTAAATCAGGACAATAATCTTCAGCCTTCAGCCCAGGTAAGAAGAGAGAATTCTCCAGGTCCTGTAAAACAAACAATTTCAAATGATGGAATGCAAAAATACCAGGAAATGTCAAACACAGATCTTGCAAAGGAAATGACAGAAATGGTTGCTGCAGAAAACTTTTACACATCAAACCTTAAAACAATTGAAACCCAGTCTCAGATGACAGGAACCATTATTGACATCAAAGGTTAACACCTATCGGGCTTAATAAAAAAAACCAGCCTTGGAACAAAGTTCTGAGGCTGAGTTGTTTTTAAATCACTTAAAACCAAATTAAAACCGACCTGTATTTTTAAAGTTTTAAAAATTATTTTTTTGATTCTGATTAAAATTGGCTGAAATCAAATTTTATTTTAAGCTATTTTCCTGAAGTTCTCTGTTTGATGGACTGATAATCATAATAATAAACAGAGCCCCCGCCTTTGTTTTTTCCGGTGTCCCTGTTTGTTGAATGTTTCCAATCAGGATTATTAAGCTTTTTCAGCCTTTTCTTTTCATAACCTTGGTAGTTTTTTCTATTGGAAGGATAAACCCAGTCAGGTTGTGCAACTTTGGGCAGTTTTCCCCTGTTATAGTCCTTGGCGGACAAAGAAAAGGGAAAAATAAAAATCAGGATAAATATTAAAATAAGCTTTTTCATAATTTATTATCTCGGAGTTTTAAAAAACTTCTTTAATGAAACTTTTCAAATACAAGCTTTGCTGTTTTTTCAGGAATTCCCTTTACAGAGGCAATTTCTTCAAAATCGGCTTCTTTTAAATTTTTAAAAGTCTTGAAATGATCAAGCAAAAGTTTTTTTCGTTTAGGCCCAAGACCCTGGATATTATCAAGGGAAGAGGTCTTCATCTGCTTTTTTCTTTTTTTTCTATGAAAATTTATTACATTGTTATGAGCAGCATCTCTTATAGTCATGAGAAAATGAAGAAGATATCTTTTATTGTGAAACAACAGGGGATTCATTCTTCCGGGAAGATAAACTTTGTCATTATCTTCTCCTTTAGCCTCATTTTTTTCTGCAAGCGCTATCACAGAAAAACTATTGTTAAGTCCAAGCTCTCTTAAAATTTCAATGGCAATATTAAGCTGCCCTTTTCCCCCATCAACAATTAAAAGATCTGGATTTGGTTTTTCTGAATTATCAAATCTTTTAAATAAAGCTTCTTTCATATATGAATAATCATCTGGTTTTCCTGTAAAACTAAGATTGTACCTTCTGTATTCATCATGGCTTGGTTTTCCATTTTCATAAACAACCATGGCACTTACAGGATTTGTCCCTGATATATTTGAGTTATCAAAGCATTCTATTCTTAAGGGAAGATTTTTCATTCCAAGATAATATTTTAAATCTGATAAAAGTTTTGCCTTTAAATTTATTTTTGAATCAAGTTCTTTTTTAGCTGATTGGGCATTTTCTGAAACAATATCAAGAAGGGCTTTTTTTTCACCCCTTTCAGGCTTGATAATTTTCACAGCCTTATTAAAAGTTTCCCTTAAAAAACTTTCTATCATTATTTTTTCAGGAATTTTTAAATTTACAATAATTTCTTTTGGAATATAGCTTAATTTTTCATAATATTGTTTTATAAAAGACTCTAAAATATCTTCAGGATCTGCAGCTGCATCAGAAAATTCAAAATTTTTTTTATCATGAATAAAACCGCTTCTAACCTTAAAAAGACTTATTACCTTGTTAAGCTCTTCCCCTGCAATTGAAACAAAATCCCTGTCAACAAGATCAGTGGCGGCTACAGATTGTTTTTCAATTGTTTCTTTAAGTGCAAAAAGCTTATCTCTTAAAACAGCCGCCTTTTCAAACTCTTGGGCAAGAGCTTTTTTCTTCATTTCATTTTCAATTTTTTTCAAAAGAAAAGGAGCCTTGCCTTTTAAAACAAGAATAGCTTCCCTTATATTTTTCATATATTCTTTTTGATCAACTTCACAAACACAAGGACCATTACAAAGCTTCATCTGATAGTTAAGACATGGTCTTTCCCTTTTATTGAAAACACTGTTCCTGCAGTTTCTAATCTTAAAAACTTTTTGAATAAGCTTTAGAGTATGCCTTACAGAACTTCCAGACGAAAAAGGACCAAAATATTTGGAATTATCCTTTGCAATTTTTCTTGCAATTGAAAATTTGGGAAACTCTTTTGACAAATCAAGCTTGATATAGGGATAGCTTTTATCATCTTTTAAAATAATATTGTACTTGGGTTTATTTTTCTTGATAAGGGAAGATTCCAGGAGAAAAGCTTCTTTTTCATTTGAAGTTAAAATAACCTCAAAATCTTGTACCTTTGAAACAAGAATTGAAGTTTTAAATGAATCTTTTTCTTTACGCCTGAAATAAGTGCTTAATCTATTCCTTAAATTTTTGGCTTTTCCAATATATAAAATATTCCCGTTTTCATCTCTCATTAAATAGACACCGGGTTTTAAGGGAGATTTGGCTGTTTTTTCAGCTAAAAATTCTCTTATTTTAAAAGTCATTTTTATTTACCGGATTTTTTTCTTTAAAGCTTCAATTTTGTCCCTGTATTTGGCTGCTTTTTCAAATTCAAGATTTGATGCGGCTTTATTCATAAGATCTTCAAATTTTCTAATTTCAAGTTCAGGATTAGAGTTCTTTCCAAAAAGCTCTTGTTCTTCAGCAGCCATTTTAATTTCAGTTTCTTCAAAAAACTTAAATTTTTCCTTTTCTCTTTCATCTATAAAAAATCCAGCAAGATCTTTTTTAATGGATCTTGGGATAATTTTATTGTCTTTATTGAATTTTTCCTGAATTTTTCTTCTTCTTGAAGTTTCACTTATTGCTTCTTTCATTGATGGAGTCACCCTATCAGCATAAAGAATAACTCTTCCATCAAGATTTCTTGCAGCACGTCCAAAAGTCTGGATAAGAGATCTTGCAGAACGAAGAAACCCTTCTTTATCTGCATCAAGAATAGCTACAAGAGAAACTTCTGGAATATCAAGACCTTCTCTTAAAAGGTTGATCCCTATTAAAACATCAAACTTATCATTTCTCAAATCACTTATAATTTCAATTCTTTCAATTGTATCTATATCAGAATGAAGATATCTTACCCTGACCCCAAGATCTTCAAGATAATCTGTTAAATCTTCAGACATTCTTTTTGTAAGGGTGGTTACAAGAACTTTACCCCCTGCTGAAAC
The DNA here is from genome assembly GCA_034006035.1 of Desulforegulaceae bacterium. Taxonomy (NCBI): domain Bacteria; kingdom Pseudomonadati; phylum Thermodesulfobacteriota; class Desulfobacteria; order Desulfobacterales; family Desulforegulaceae; species Desulforegulaceae bacterium. The sequence continues at coordinate 28,280 of JAVETN010000005.1, read as the reverse complement.
ATTTAACTTGATTTCATCGTAAATATCATCAACCTGATTTGAAGCAGGCCTTATTTCAATTTCAGGATCAACAAGTCCTGTGGGCCTTACAATCTGCTCAATTATGTTTTCTTTACCTGAATTTGTTATTTCATATTCAGCAGGAGTTGCAGAAACATAAATGGCCTGACTTATCTTTTTTGTAAATTCATCAAACTTCAAAGGTCTGTTGTCAAGGGCCGAAGGAAGCCTGAAACCAAATTCCACCAAAGTTGTTTTCCTTGCAAAATCTCCATTATACATTCCTCTTATCTGGGGAACTCCAATATGGGATTCATCAAGAACCACAAAAAAATCATCTTGAAAATAATCTATCATTGTGGGAGGCGGTTCACCTGGTTTTCTTCCTGTAAGATGCCTTGAATAGTTTTCAATCCCATTGCAAAAACCAAGTTCCTGCATCATTTCAAGATCATATCTTGTTCTTTCATCTATTCTTTGTTCTTCAATAAGTTTATTTTCCCTGCGAAACCACTTTGTTCTTTCCCTGAGTTCTTTTTTTATATTGGTTATTGCTTTGTTTCTTTTATTTTGCTGGGTTACATAATGGCTTCCTGGAAATATACTTACCCTTGGAATTTTTCTTATACTGGTTCCTTTTAAAGGGTCAATTTCATAAATTGATTCAACATCATCACCAAAAAGCTCAATTCTTACAGCTTTTTCTTCTTCATAAGCCGGAAAAATATCAACTCTATCCCCCCTTATTCTAAAAGTTCCCCTGTGAAAATCAGTATCATTTCTTTTATACTGGATTGAAATAAGTTTTTTAGCTAAAATATCCCTTGAAATTTCCATATCTTCAAAAATATCAACTTTTAAACCTAAATACTCGTCAGGATCTCCAAGACCGTAAATACAGGAAACACTTGCTATGATAATAACATCTCTTCTTGTAAGAAGTGACATTGTTGCAGAATGCCTCATCTTATCAATTCTTTCATTCATTGAAGAGTCTTTTTGAATATAGGTATCTGATGAAGGAAGATAAGCTTCAGGCTGAAAATAATCATAATAACTTACAAAATACTCAACAGCATTTTCAGGAAAAAAAGACTTAAATTCATTGTAAAGCTGGGCTGCAAGGGTTTTATTGGGTGCAATTACAAGGGCAGGCCTTTCAACTTCTGCAATTAGATTTGCTATGGTAAAAGTTTTACCTGAACCTGTAACCCCTAGTAAAACCTGATGAGGTTCCCCATTTTTAAGTCCTTTAGCCAAAGCACTTATAGCCTGAGGCTGATCACCTGCAGGCTTAAATTCTGATTTTAATTTAAAAAGGCCCATTTTTTATGCAAATTTCCAGATAGTTTTTCCTGGTTTATCCTCAAGAACAACTCCTTTTTCTAAAAGCTCATCCCTAATTTCATCAGCTCTTTGAAAATCTTTATTTGTTCTTGCAGTTTTTCTTTCTTCAATTAAGTTTTCAATTTCTTCAGGAGTAATTTCAAGATCTGATTTTGAAGGTTTATTTTTAAAATAGTCTTCAGGTGTTAAAAATAAAATCCCAAGGCAATTACCCATTTTCACAATTTCATTTGCAATTAAATTGGCTTTTTTTGTGTTTTCACCTGAATCAATTAACCTATTTGCCTCTCTTACCCCTTCAAAAATTACTCCTATGGCCTTGGCAGTATTAAAATCATCATTCATTGCCTCTATAAATTCATTCCAAAAGCTTGATTTTTCTTGATTACCGAAGTCTGATTTAAAATTTTCAATTCTTTCAAAAAAAGAATAAATTCTATCAAGAGATGCCTCTGCTTCTTTTAAGGAATCATCTGTAAAATCTATTGGAGATCTATAATGTTTGGATAAAAGAAAAAATCTTACAACTTCAGGATGCCATGATTTAAGAGTATCTTTAATTGTAAGAAAATTATTCAATGATTTTGACATTTTTTCATGATCAATTCGTACAAACCCATTGTGCATCCAATATTTGACAAAATTTTTCCCATGAACTGCTTCAGACTGGGCAATTTCATTTTCATGGTGGGGAAAAATAAGGTCTTTTCCTCCTCCATGGATATCAAAACTTTCTCCAAGGTATTTAGAACTCATGGCAGAACATTCAATATGCCAGCCAGGCCTTCCTTTTCCAAAGGGAGTTTCCCAATAAGGCTCTCCTTGTTTTGCACTTTTCCACAAAGCAAAATCAAAGGGAGATTCTTTTCTTTTATCAATTTCAATTCTTGCTCCGGCTTTCATGTCTTCAAGGGATCTTCCTGAAAGTTTTCCATAATCTTCAAACTTTTCAACTCTAAAATAAACATCCCCCTCAACTTCGTAGGCATAGCCTTTTTCAATCAAATCCTGAACAAGAGCTACAATTTCATTTATATGTTCAGTTGCCTTTGGCTCAAAATCAGGCTTAAGAGCATTAAGAGCTGTCATATCTTTGGTAAATTCATCAATGAATTTAAGAGAAACCTCTTCTGAAGTCATCTTTGTTTCATTGGCTCTTTTAATGATTTTATCATCAACATCAGTAAAATTTCTCACATAGGTAACTTTATATCCAAGAAATCTAAAATATCTGACAACGGTATCAAATACCACAACTGATCTTGCATGCCCTATATGGCTGTAATCATAAACTGTAGGTCCGCACACATAAATATTGACTTTGTTTTCCTTTACAGGAACAAAATCTTCTTTTTGTCCTGAAAGCGTGTTGTAAATTTTTAGGCTCATTTATTATCCTTGCATAAATTTCAAGTTAATAGTCAAAGATGAAATATTAAGTATTTTTATCTTATTTTCAAGGTGTAATAACCAGGCAGGAAAATCATTTTTTTATCAAAAGCACAGTGCAAAGGGAGGCAATCCCCTCTTTTCTTCCTGTAAATCCAAGTTTTTCAGTGGTGGTGGCAGAAACATTTATTCTTGAAGAATCAAGATTTAAAAATTTTGCAATATTTAATTTTATCTGATTCTTAAATGGTGAAAGTTTAGGTTTTTCAGCAATTATAATAAGATCAGCATTGGAAATTAAAAATCCTGACTCTTTTACCAATTTGTATGATTTTTTTAAAAGAATAGAACTGTCTATGTTTTTAAACTGCTGATCATTATCTGGAAAATGATCTCCTATATCTCCAAGTCCTGCTGCTCCTAAAATTGCGTCTGTAAGGGCATGTAAAAGAACATCTGCATCAGAATGGCCTTTAAGTCCAAGCTTATAAGGTATTTCAACCCCGCCTATTATAAGTTTTCTGTTTTCTTCAAACCTGTGAACATCAAACCCTATTCCAGTTCTTAGATCAATCATAAAAACCTCATCAAATAAAACCCTGCTGCTGCAGAACCTATTCCAAATAAAAGATGAATAAAAATATATAAAAACAGGATAATAAAATTATTATCCTTGAAAAGAAAAAGTGCTTCAATTGAAAATGTTGAGTATGTTGTAAAAGCACCTAGAAAGCCAATAAGAAGAAGATATTTTAAGTTTTCAGGAATCATTGAATGGTAATTAATATAACCATTGGTAATTCCCATTAAAAAACTTCCAATTATATTTACCAAAAGTGTTCCAAGGGGAATAAAAGGACGTGGAAATAACTCTAAAATTAATACTGAAACAAGATATCTCAGGATCGAACCAAAAAAACCGCCTGCTCCTATAAACAATAATTTAACCATAAGATCTCCGGAGTAATTTCCGAAAACTTATATTATTAAGGAAGCCAGGTTGTAAAGAGCAATCTATTATTGCTAATTTATGCTGTGGGAAACAACCTCAATATTAAAAGCTTTCTTGATAAGGTTTAAAAGAAGATTCAGACTATAGGTATCCATTGCATTGGTATCCCACCCAAGGGCAATAAGAGTTTCATTGATTGATTCCAGAGTAAAAAAACCTCCGTCTTTAACAATATGGTAGGTGTCCTTTACCAGTCTTTCCACCTGATTTGAAGTAAACCCCTTGTCAACCAGTCTGAAAAAAAGAGTAGCACATAAATCAGCAGAATTCATAGAAACAGTTTCACGCATATCTTTTCTCCTTAAATTGAAAATTATAATACTTATTAGTAAAATTAATAATCAATTGTCCATAGGTAAAATACTTTATTTCACTGGGAACTGTTCCCGACTTAATAATTATCAGATATGCTTTTTCAATTTATCTAAATTTAATTGATAGTTAAGACTTAAATTGCCTGGGTTTAAACTTAGACTTTTAATTAAAAGAACAGTAAAAAATCCCAAAAACTTAAATATTTACAAACTGACAGGTTAAATTTTTACCTAAATTCAAGGTTTCACACCTTTTACTAGAGGTATAAATTCCAATTCAGGTTGAAATAATTCCTTCTTGTGCTAAGTAGATTTTAGGTTAAGTAAAATCTGGTTAAGCATAAATTACTGAAACCAGAAAAAACAAATTCAACCCAAGCGGAGTCAGTTATTTGAAAGAAAAGAAAAAAATACTCATAATTGATGATCATCCTTTGTTTAGGGAAGGACTTAAGTCCATAGTGGAATCCCATAAAGGAATCGAAGTTGCCGGAGAAGCCGGGAATGCAAAAAACGGAATGAAAATGATTAAAAAAATCAAACCGGATCTTGCAATTATTGATATTTCTCTGCCCGATAAAAACGGAATTAATCTTACAAAGGAAATTCTTGAATCTTACCCTGAAATGAAAATTTTAATTGTAAGCATGCATATTAAAATTGACTATATTTCTGAAGCATTTCAAGCCGGGGCAAAAGGCTATATTGCAAAAGACTCAGCTTCTGACCGGCTGATTCAGGGAATAGAAACAGTACTTTCAGATGATTATTTTCTAGACTCTTCAGTATCCCATCAGGTTGTAGAAAATCTTATGCACTTTCCTGTAAAGCAGGCAAAAATAACTGATGATGACTATGGAAAACTTACTCCAAGAGAACAGGAAGTGATGAGACTTCTTGCTGAAGGAACAACTCCAAAAGAAATTGCAGATCAACTGTGTATCAGCCCTAAAACAGTTGAAAATCACAGGGCAAACATAATGAAAAAACTAGGTCTTCGCTCAACCATGGAGCTTGTTAAATACGCTGCAAGACTTGGACTTATTGATCTTGATTTATGGAAAGAATAGCAAAGTTTTTTAAATAAAATCATTTGTTTATTTTCTTTCAATTCAAAATTTATAAAATTTTGTTTATACAAAAATCAAGTTTTTTTTCATCACCTGAAATTATCCCCCAAATTTTGATAATCTACCTCTTAATCTAAAAAAATTATCGCTGGATATCTCCAGTATTTTTCAACTTATACTTTTTGATTGTTTGACTTGAAAAGTGAATCAATGGTAATTTTAAGTAACCTTTCATCCACTCAAATCAACAGGAGATAGAATATGAATCAGGATCCAGCTTCTCAAATTCCAGCAAACAATTTTAACTTTGGTTTTTATATTAAAGACGGGTTTACAATGGTAAAAGAAAATCCTGTCCCTTTTCTTATAGGCAACTTAATTCTTATGTTAATTAATATGCTGACCATGGGTGTTTTAGTAGGACATTGGTACGCTGGTATCTATGCTATGGTAAATAAATTAAAAAAAGGCGAAACTATTGAGATTGGAGATGCATTTGCAGGGTTCAATGACTTTATTCCAAATCTTGCAGCAGGAATTGTTTTTTCCCTTTGTGTTGGAATAGCAAGCTTGTTTTGTATAATTCCGGCCTTTATAGTTGGAGGTATTCTTTTTTATTTAATCCCTCTTGTTGCCCTGAGAAAAGAAACAATAAGCAATGCTATTAAAATAAGTAAAAATGAAGCAATGAAAGAATTGGTAAATCATATTCTTTTTTTCCTCATTGTTTCAGTTATAAGTTTTGCAGGAACAATTCTTTGCGGTGTTGGAGTTTTTCTTACCTTTCCAATAGGAGTAGCTGCTATGGCCTCTGTTTATGAAGACAGACTTGGAAAATAAAAAAGGGTTTCTTTTGCCCTGGTTAATTTTCCTTTCAATAATTTTTTTTATTTCTTTTATTTATCCACTGGGAAATAAAACTATAGGCACAAGCTTTATTTTAAAATGCCAATTCAAGGAAATTACAGGGTTTCCATGTCCTTTATGCGGAATGACACGGGCTTTTGTAAGTGCGGCAAATCTTAACTTCAAAAATGCCGCTCTTATAAATTCCGGAGGACTTTTTCTTTTTATCTATCTTTTTGTTTATCTTGTTTTTGGATGGATTTACCTATTATTGAATAAAAAAAACAAATTTATTAAAAAACTCCTTGAGTACAATTCTTTTAAATTAATCTTAATTATAATTTCAATCAGCTGGATTATTAATCTTTCAAAAGTTATTTTTTTTAATTTTTCTTATTAAAATTTAGTAAATATTCAGAATTAAAAACAATGAATTAAAATAAAAAAATCTATAATCAGCCAAATCAACCCTGGCTGACTCTCTTGTCCATTAAAAACACTGATAAACAAAATGATTATAAACAAAATCTTGGAAAACTTTTAAACAGACAATCAGTTGAACTTGCATCTTCAGAGATAAAACCCACTCAATCCCCTTTAAAATATCAAAAGCTAAAATCCAACCATAAAAACATTCTTTGTCATAGACATTAAAACTTCACCTTGCTTTTTAAACAAAATAAGATTAAATTAACAAAATGATAATTCAGAAAAAAATTTACTTCTAAAGGAGAAGACAATGTTAAAAAAAACAATTGGAAAAGTTGCTTTTTGTATGATCGTAGCCTTCCAGCTCATGGGTTGTGCCTCCATGCAAAAGCAAAGCCAGTCAGATGTGTTAAATCAGAATGATTTAATCAGTCAGCTCAATAAAATAATCAACACAGCCAAAGAAAATGAGGTAAATAACTACGCTCCTAAAGGTTTTTTAAAAGCCGATGCTTTACTCAAACAATCCATCGAGTTAGCTCAAACTGGAAAAAATGAAAAAGCATTTAGCACCTCAAAACAAGGGCTTACAATTATTAATCAGGCTCAAAAAGATGCAAAAAATGTTAAAAAAGAACTTTGGGAACTCAGAGAATACCGCACAAGAGCTGTTAAAGCAGGAGCACCTGAATTGTATAAAGAAGACTTTGAAAGTTCAGAAAAAATGTTCCGGGAAATAGCTTCATACATTGAAATTGGAGAAGTTGAAAAAGCCAAACAAAATCAGCCAAAACTTATTGAGAAATACTCTAACCCTTGAAAGAAACTCCCTGGAAAAAGGAATAATAGAATTAGCAAAAGTGTCCTTTAAAGAGGCCAAACAAGCAGAAGCAGATAAATACGCTCCCAAATCTTATAAGAATGCTCAAAAAGAACTGGGGATTGCATTGTCAATTGTTGAGGCAGATTCAACAAGAACAGAACAAGCCAACCGCCATGCTGAAACTGCAGCAGTACAAGCTGGAAATGCAGAACAAATTTCAACTATTGTTAAAACATTTAAAAGACGTGATTTCTCAAATGAAGACATAGTTTTATGGTATTGGAAACAGCTGGAAATAATTAATGGCCCCTTTGGTGACACTCTCAATTTTCAGCAATCAAATAACCTTTTGGTTAATAATATAAAGGATAAAATAATCAACCTTCAGCTTATTAAAAATAAACAGGAGGAATATATTTTAACCTTGAAAACTAGCAATAAAAACGAAGTTGAAAACTTAAATAATCAGCTAAGTGAAATTCAAAAGAAATATAAAATAGAAACCTCTGAACAACAAAAAAGTCAGGCAAAAAAAGATAGACTTGAAAAGGAACTAAAACAAAGATTTGCCTTTGTCCAGTCTCTATTCGATAAAAATGAAGCCCAGGTGTTCCGTAAAGGAGATAATATTTTAATTTCTGCCCATGGTTTTTATTTTCCTACAGGGAAATCAGAAATTGAATCTTCTAACTTTGGTTTATTAAATAAAATCTTAAGTTCAATTAAACAATTCCCAAATGCCCAATTCCAAATCGACGGACATACAGATGCCGTAGGTTCTGCTGACCTGAACTTAAGGCTTTCAGATGAACGTGCAAAAAAAGTTGCAAAGTTTATTACCAACGTTGGACAGATTGAAGCAGATAGAATCACAATCAAAGGTTATGGGGATACAAAACCTGTAGCAAGTAATAAAAGCAAAGAAGGAAGAATTAAAAACAGGCGAATAGAAGTAAATATTATCAATGATTAAGATCCTCCTCCACCTGAAGGAAGGAATTTTAACAAACCAGACTTAATAAAACAAAGCTGATATCCATCAGTAAAAAACAAAACTTTATTTAAGCTTAATTGCTCCCGGACTTTTAAGCCGGGAGCAATTAAAAGGGCAATAATATATTTGCCAGTTAAATTATCAATCAAACTCAGATTTACTGCCCTGAAAACTACCCCGTTTTTCAAGTTCTTTATTTATCATTGTAAGAGTTTCATCTTTTCTTAATGACCAAAAAGGAGCAACAAGTTCATCTATATGAGGATCTCCTGTTACCCTGTGGATTGTTATATTTTTGGATATATGTTCAATAAAATCAGCTGCAACTTCAACATATTTCTTTTGGGTAAGGCATCTTAAAGTTTTATTTTCAAACTCCGTTTCCATGGAAGTACCTTTTACCACATATAATAGGTGAAGTTTTACCCCGTCCACTTTCATTTCAGAAATTTTTTTTGCTGTTTCAATCATATCTTCACGGGTTTCACCTGGAAGCCCTAAAATAACATGGGCACAAATATAAATTCCCCTGTTTTTTGTTAATTCCACTGCTTTTTCAAATGAGTTGAAATCATGGCCTCTGTTTATCCTTTTAAGGGTTTGATCATGAATGGATTGAAGCCCGTATTCCATCCAAATTAAATAACCTTTTTGTGCATATTCTTCAAAAATCCTGATTTTTTCTTTATCAATGCAATCAGGTCTTGTACCTATGCTAAGACCGCAGACTCCTTCCACGGAAAGTGCTTCATCATAAATTTTTTTAAGTTCTTCTTTTGTGCCGTAAGTATTTGTGAATGCTTGAAAATAAGCCAGAAATTTTTTTGCCTTATATCTTTTTCCAAGGCGTTTTTTTCCTGATTCAAGTTGGGATTTTATAGAAATTCCCCTTGCAAATGCCCCTGTTCCCGAACCTTTAGGATTGCAAAAAGTACATCCTCCATAGGAAATACTTCCATCCCTGTTTGGACAGGTAAATCCAGCATCTACACTTACTTTTTGTACTCTTTCATTGAAATATTCTCTTAAAAAGCTATTAAGATCTTTATATCTTTTAATCTTTGTATCCAAAATAAATCCTTGTTTTTATCTATTCACAAATTTTAAAAACTTGTGATATGTAATACTTCGCTTTAATAATTGTAAATTAAAAAAATCGGAAACAAGAAATAAAATGACATATTTATCTTATGATTTAGCTGTTATAGGAGCTGGGCATGCAGGATGCGAAGCAGCACTTGCAGCAGCAAGAATGGGTATAAAAACAGTATTATTTGCCATTGATCTGGACAAGGTTGCTTCAATGCCCTGCAGTCCTTCTATTGGAGGTACAGGAAAAGGTCAGCTTGTAAAAGAAATTGACGCTCTTGGCGGAGAAATGGCCAAAATAACTGACAAAACTGCAATTCAGTATAAAACCTTAAATACAAAAAAAGGTCCTGCTGTTCACTCTTCAAGAACACAAAACGATAAAAACCGCTATCATATTGAAATGAAAAAAGTTATTGAAGAAACAAAAAACCTTGATTTAAAACAAGCCCATATAGAAGAAATTCTAATTGAGGACTCAAAGGTTAAAGGAGTAATTGATGAAACAGGTTTTTATTATAAAACAGATTCTGCAATAATTTGTGCTGGAACTTTTCTTGGGGGGCTGGTTCATATTGGAAAAAGCAGGATAAAAGCAGGACGTGCCGGAGAATTTGGCTCATACTCTCTTTTGGATTGTCTTGAAAAAAATGGTTTAAACATGTTTAAAATGAAAACCGGAACTCCTCCAAGATTAAAAAAATCTTCCATAGATTTTTCAAAATTTCAGGAGCACTTAGCTGATATTGAACCAAAACCTTTTTCCTTTTCAAATACCAGGGTATCTTCTCTTAAATATCTTCCCAGTTATCTTGGATACACCAATGAAAAAAACATAGAAATTGTTTTAAATAATATAAGCAAATCTTCTTTGTACAGCGGTGCAATTACAGGAGTTTCTGCCAGATATTGCCCTTCATTTGAAGATAAAGCTGTAAAATTTCCCCACAGGGACAAACATCATATAATTCTTGAACCTGAAGGGCTGGACACAGACGAAATTTATGCAAGCGGACTTGGAAATTCCCTTCCCCTTGAAATTCAAATTCCCTTTGTAAGAGCAGTTAAGGGCCTTGAAGAAGCAAAGATTGTCAGACCTGGATATGCAATTGAATATTCAGTCATAGAACCAAGACAGCTTAAGCCAACCCTTGAAACAAAAAAAATAGACGGTCTTTTCATGGCAGGCCAAATAAACGGAACTTCAGGATATGAAGAAGCTGCAGCCCAGGGAATGTGGGCTGGAATAAATGCAGCCCTTAAACTAATGAAAAAAGAGCCTTTTATTTTAGACAGATCCCAGGGTTATATGGGTGTGATGGTAGATGATCTTGTAACCAAAGGAACCAGCGAACCTTATAGAATTTTTACTTCAAGAGCTGAATACAGGCTTATTTTAAGGGAAGACAATGCAAATTTTCGTCTGGCAAAAATCGGCCACAGCTTAGGACTTGTTTCTAAAGACTTTGTAAATGATCTAATTGAAAAAGAAAAAATAATTGAAGATGAAATTAAAAGAGTCAGAAATACAGTGATCAAGCCATTGCCTGAAGTAAACACCTGGCTTGAATCCAAAAACTCTTCAACCATTGAAACAGGTATCCATCTTGATAAGCTTATTAAAAGGGCAGAACTTGGATATGATGCTGTATTAAACCTTTCTCCATTGGAAAATCCTGTCCATAAAATTTGCCAAAAGCAGGTTGAAATTGAAATTAAATATGAAGGCTATATTCAAAGGCAAATTGCTGAAATTGAAAAATTCAAAAACCTTGAAAAAATTAAAATTCCAAAAGGATTTAGTTTTGAAAACCTCAATACCCTTACCAGTGAAATAAAAGAAAAACTTATAAAGGTAATGCCTGTTAATCTTGGTCAGGCATCAAGGATTGAAGGAATTACACCAGCGGCTATTTCAATTTTAATGGTTGCAACCAAAAGTTTTAAAGGCAATAAAATCAATTCTGAAAACTAAAAAATTAAACCAAAATTTTATTGTATCTAGTGTTTCTTAAACTTTTACACCCTGCCCTTTAAACCATGGCTAATGTTAAACCAGTTTCCAAAAAATTTTAACTCAAGGAAAGGACTTTACCTTGAAAGATTAAAATAAATCATTAGTTTGTAAGATAAATTAGTGGTTAGATAAATTCAAAAAAAATATGCCAAAGATTTACTAAGCTAAATATAATTTTTATATTTTATAATTATGAGGTTTATATGAGCGGACTTGATTATTACAACGAACTTGGGGTGGATAAAAGTGCAACAAAAGATGAAATTAAAAAAGCCTATAGAAAACTTGCACTAAAATATCACCCGGATAAAACAAAAAACGATAAAGAAGCTGAAGAAAAGTTTAAAAAGGTCAGCGAAGCTTATGCTGTTTTAAGTGATGAAGAAAAAAGAAAACAATATGACACTTATGGAGCTGATGCCTTTAGTCAGCAATACTCCAGCGAAGATATATTTAGAAACTTTGATTTTGGTAATATTTTCAAAGAATTTGGATTTGGAAGCAGCCAGGGAAGAGGATTTCACTCCAGCTTTAATTTAAACGATCTTTTTGGTGGAGGTTTTTCTTCTTCAGGTCAAAACAGAGTTAGAAGAAATGTTAAAGGCCAGGATCTTGAAACCGAGATTCAGGTTTCTGTTTACGAAGCTGTAAACGGTACCCAAAAAACAATAAGCTTAAACAGAAGCGGAACACCTGAACAATTATCTGTAAAAATCCCCAAAGGATTTGTAACTGGAAAAAAAATCAGACTTAGAGGGAAAGGCGGCAGCAGCCAATATGGAGGGCAGCCAGGAGATCTTTATATTAAATCACAAATTGTTTCAGACAATAAATTCAGTGCAAATGGAAATGATGTAATTGTAAATGAAGAAATAAGTCTTTCAGACTCACTTTTGGGCTCTTCAATTGAGATTACCACTCCTGATGGCTCAAAAATCAATTTAAAAGTTCCTCCATGTACAAAACACAGATCAAGATTTAGGATACCGGCTAAAGGAATTCCTTTTATGGGTCAGTCCAAAAAAGGAGATCTTTTTGTTCAGCTAAATGTTAATCTTCCAGCAAAACTTACAGAAAAACAAAAAAAGCTTATAAACCAGCTTGCTGAAACCGGAATTTAATCAAACCCAAATTAAACTTTTCATGTCAAAATAAAAATGCCTGGATATAATTTCAGGCATTTACATTCAATAATCCCCTTGAAATTAAAAATCATTCAAATCTAAGAAAAACTTTATTAAAATAAAAACAATCTCTATGAAAAGCTCTGCTTGAAAATATGATTGAATAGTGTAAAATAGTTAAAATCTAAGGTTTAAGATTGACATTAACATTGTTTATGCCTAGTTATCATATTGATTTATAAATCTAAACCTTTTAACTGCAAGTAAATTTCAAATCAATAAAAAAGAGTTGGATTTGAGTTATTATGCCTGAACTGGTTCTCGTTTTAAGCGAAAAAGAAATTGAAAAAAAAGTTTCTTTAGTGGCTAAAAAAATTTCAAAAGACTATTTAAATAAAGATCTTGTATTAATAGGAATTTTAAAAGGCTCTTTTATATTCATGGCTGATCTTGTTAGAAAACTATCCATTCCCTGCGAAATTGATTTTATAGGAGCATCAAGCTATGGATCTGACGACAAATCTTCAGGGGAAATCAAAATTACTAAAGATATCAATCTCAATATTAAAGGTAAACATGTTCTTCTTGTTGAAGACTTAATAGATACAGGACTTACACTGGGGTATCTCAAAAAACATCTCAAAGATTCAGGAGCTGCAGAAATAAAAGTATGTGCTCTCCTGGACAAATATGAGAGAAGAGAATTATCTGTTGAAGTTGATTATTCATGTCACAGAATAGAGGAAGGTTTCATTGTAGGCTATGGAATAGATTATGCCGAAAAGTACAGAAACCTGCCTGCAATTTATCATATTAAAACTTAATCGGAGAGGCTTATGAGGATTGTAACCTGCGAAGCCTGTCAGACCAGATACAAGCTTCCGGCTGGCAAAATCAAGACCACAGGTACAAAGGTCAAATGTTCAGAATGCGGTAATATCTTTAAGGTTTTCCCTGACATTCTTCCTGGGGAGGAAAAAGAGGAAGAAAAATTTGAAGATGATTTTTTTGGGGAAGATGAACCCGGCTCAGACGAGTTTAAGGATTCAGATAAAGAATCAGATTCTTTGTTAGAAGAGCATGGGGACTTTAAATTTGGCAATGAAGAGTTTGAAACCCCTGAGGATGAACTTGATTTTTCGCTTTCTGATGAAAGCAGTGACCTTATTTTTGATGATGATTTTCTTTCTGATGACCAAGAAGAAATTTCAGACAAAAAAGACTTTGGCGAAGACTTCATAGATATTGAAGAAATCGAAAAAGACAATGACGAAATAAGTGTTCCCGGGCAAAACGATTTTTCTCTTGATTTTGATACTGAAATTGGCGATTTTTCTGAAGATTTGGACAAAACAACCTCTGAGCCTGATTCCAAACCCGATGATGAAAAAGAAGATATCCCTTTTACATTTACTGATGATAAAGAAGATGATTTTGATTTATCAGTGGAAGAAACTCCTGAAAAAGAAGAAATTGAAGAGGATTTAAGTGATTTAAGCCTCTCAGATTTTGATCAGGAAGAATTCACAGAAGAAGACAGAAATATTTCTTTAGATCTTGAAGAAGACTCACCAGAAGAAAAATTTTCCCTTGATATTGATGACCTGGAATTTGAAGAAGATACTGAATCAATTGATGAGGAATTAGAGCTTTGCCTTGACTTTGGTGAAGAAGAGCTAAGTAAAGAGGAACTTTCCATTGACTTTGATGAAGAAGAACCAAGTGAAGAGGAACTTTCCATTGACTTTGATGAAGAAGAAGACCCAGCTCAAGAACTTGACCTTGGACTTACCCTGTCTGAAGAAGAAGAAATTGAAGATGAATTTAATTTAATTTTTGAAGATGAGAGTTTGGCTGAAGAACCAGAACTTAAAGAAGAGATTGAAGAAGAACCAGAACTTAAAGAAGAGATTGAAGAAGAACCAGAATTTTCCCTTAACCTTGACGAAGATAGCTTAGAAGAAGAAGATGAAGAAGATGAAGAAATTTTTTCTGAAGATGAACTTGAGCTTTCTTTTGAAGTTGAAGACACAGACCTTGACGAAGACGAACTTTCCTTTGAGGTAGAAGAAGAGCTTGACCTTGATCTTGATTTTGACCAGGAATTTGAAAAAACTTCAGACAATCTAGACCAGGAAGAGTTAAATCTAGACCTTAATCTTGATCTTACCGAAGATACAGATCTTTTCAGTTCCTCAGATGAAGAAGAACTTGAGCTTGAAATAGAAGATTTTGATTTTGGAGATACTGAAGAAGAGCTTGAACTGGAATTTGAAAGCCTTACAGACAATGAAGAAAGCCTGGAGCTTAGTCTTGAAGATGATGAAGATTCTTTAATGTTTGACCTGGATCTTGATTCAAATGGGGAAAAGCTGGAAATGGAAGACTCCTCAGAACCCAAAAAAGATGAGCTGGAAGAAATTTCATTTGATTTGGATTTTGATGAAACAGAAGAAGAAGAAGTTGAAATAAGTTTTGATCTTGAAGAAGATTCGGGCCGGGAAGTTTTTGCAGATGAGTTCAGTGAAACAAAATATGCCTCTGAAAAACTAGAAGAAGAAATCTCACCTCAACTTTCTGATTCAGCAATTGCCATGGATCTTGAAGAAGAATCCATCAAAGCTTCAGATGAATCAGATGATAAGCCAGAAGAAAAATCAAAGGAAAAATCAGAAGGGATTTTCAAGTTTATTATTTATATATTAATCATTCTTGGAATTATAATAGGTGGATTGTTTTACGCTGCCACCCAGACAAGTTTACTTGAAAATTTTCCAATAAAACTGCCCTGGATTGAAAAAGCAGACAAAACAACGGCAATTCCTGATCCCGGCAACCTTAAAATTGGTACAATAGTTAATGAGCCAAGGATTGTTCAATCGGATAAACTCGGATACTTAATGATATTAACAGGAGAATTAAAAAATAATTACTCCCATCCTGTTGGAAAAATAAAATTAAAGTCAGAGCTTTTATCTATGGATAAAACCATTGTTGCAAAAAAAGAATTTTATGCAGGAAACCAATTGTCAGACATCAAACTTAAAAATATGACCCAGGAAGATATTGATGCCGAACTAAACAAACCAAACGGGGACAATAATATAAACTCAAAACTAAGTGTAGGTAAATCAATACCTTTTATGGCTGTGTTTTCAAATTTACCTGATAATATTGCTGAAGTATCAGTAGAAGTGATTAGCTCAGAACAAAGCACAAACCAATAGATGTGAACAAATTAAGAAGTTTTGACAAATTAAAAAGACAGGTCGATTTCCATTAATTTAAAAAAAGTCCTTGACCTTTTTTAAATTAAAAGTTAATTAGCTTGTGCTTTCAAAGGCGATGTAGCTCAGTTGGTCAGAGCATACGGCTCATATCCGTAGAGTCCGGGGTTCAAATCCCTGCATCGCCACCATAAAAAATCAAGCCCTCTGTTTTATAAACAGGGGGCTTTTTTAATATTAAACCTCTAAACTTTTTTCATCCTGATTAATTAAAACTTTATAAGTTTGCCAAAAGCTCTTAAATCATTTAATTTTTAATGTTTAATTCAATTTTTTTTCAGATTATGCTATCAATGGCAGTCTGGCAGTTGAAACAAATTAAAGAGTGGGATTATGTTAAAATCATTTAGACTAATAGCTGAACAAAAAATAATAGAAGCACAAAAAAAGGGTTTTTTTGACAATTGTGAAGGCAAAGGAAAACCTTTTAAATTTGAAGATGAAAATGTCAGCCCGGAACTGAGGATGGCTTATAAGATTTTAAAAAATGCAGATTGCCTTCCACCTGAAATTGAACTTAAAAAAGAAATAACAAAAACTGAAGACCTTTTAAAAGGACTTTCCGATGAAAAGGAAATAATAAAAACCCAGACCAAACTCAATCTTCTCATTAAAAAATATAATATGGAGAATAATTTTTCCATGGGAAACGAGTTAAAAGAAAAATATTTTCCCAAAATATCAAAAATTATTAATAAAAGCAGATAAAACAAATGCCGTTTAAAAAAAATAAAACCAACTCTGGCACCACAAAAAACGAAGGTGTAGTTAAAAGTATTTTTATTGCATACTCAATACTTTTATCACATTTAATACTTATTGCTGTTCTTGGTCTTTTGGTGTTGTTTTTCAGGGGAGTGGTAAATTATCTTACATGGATTTTTCTAGCAGGATTTATGATTCTGATTGGAAGCGGATTTTATTTTATAAGAAAATTAAAAAAAGAGCAAAAATCAATAAGAGAAATTCTTTTGCTTCCGGAATTTGCTGGAAAAGATATAGAAATAAAACTTCTTGGAGGTGCAGCCTCTTTTAAAGTTGGAAACTCCCCTTCAAACAATAATCAAGCTCAAGCCAAGTCTGAAAATCAATATATTCAGCTGGAAAACCCGGTTAAATCAAGGATTGAAAACCTTGGTGAAATCAGCAGGCTCTATGAAAATCAAATGATATCCAAAGAAGAATATGAAGATTTGAAAAAAGAACTTTTCGGCAATAAACTCCTGGATAATGAAGACGATGATATTTTTGATATTGAACCTTCTAATGAAACAATTGAAACTGAAATTGAAATAAAAAACAAAAATGGTAAAAAAAATGACCAAAATTAAAGTAGCTCTGATTTACGGAGGCACCTCATCTGAAAGAGAAGTCTCAATTGCGGGAAAAGATGCAGTTTTTGAAGCAATAGATAAAAATCTTTATGAAGTTGAATGTTTTGATTCAAAATTTGACCTGGAAAAAATTTTAAAAAATGCCTCAAAGATTGATACAGCTCTGATTATTCTTCATGGAGAAAACGGTGAAGATGGAAAAGTTCAAGGATTTTTAGATCTTTTAAATATCCCCTACCAATCATCAGGAGTTCTTTCCAGTGCCCTTGCAATGAACAAAGAAAAATGCAAAGATTTTTACAAAATAAACTCAATTCCTATTGCAAATCATCTTGTTTTTAAAAAGCACTCAAAAGAACTTGAAAATCAAATAATTGAAAAAATTGGTTTACCTGTGGTAATCAAGCCTGCCCTTGGCGGCTCAAGCATTGCTTTATCAATTGTGGGAAATCAAAATGAGTTAAAAGATGCTTGTTTAAAAGCACTTAAAGAATCAAAAATTGTAATGGCTGAAGAATATATTTCTGGAACAGAACTTACCTGTGGGATTTTAGGAAATGATGATCCAAAAGCCCTTCCTATAATAGAAATAAGGCCAAAACAAGGACATAAATTTTTTGATTATGAAGCAAAATATACAGCTGGAGAAACCGATGAAATCTGCCCTGCTGAAATTGATGAAAAAACAGCAGAAAAGGTTCAAAATCTTTGCATAAAAATTCATAAAATTCTTCAATGCAAAGGATGCAGCAGAACAGATCTTATTTTAAAAGATAATAACCTTTATGTTCTTGAAACAAATACCATTCCGGGAATGACAAAAAACAGTCTTCTTCCCCTTGCAGCCAGAACAGCAGGAATTTCCTTTACCCAATTGATTGACAAATTAATAAATTTTTCCCTTGAAAAATAATTTTAAAATATACTGGAGTTGATTATGAAAGTTCTTATAATTGGAAGCGGAGGCCGTGAGCATTCAATATCCTGGAAAATAGCAAAAAGCAGTCTTGTATCCAAAGTATTTTGTGCACCTGGAAATCCTGGAATAAAAGAAGCTGAACTTGTTCCAATTCAGGCTGACGACCTTGAAGGACTTCTTGGTTTTGCAAAAAAAGAAAAAATAGATTTAACAATTGTAGGCCCTGAACTTCCTCTTTCTCTTGGAATTACCGACCTTTTCACAGCAAACGGACTTAAAATATTTGGTCCTTCAGCAAAAGCTGCCATGCTTGAAACATCAAAGTCCTATTCCAAATATATAATGGAAAAATACAAAATTCCCACAGCCAGGGGAAAATCTTTTACAAATTCTGATCAGGCAAAAGAATTTGTAAAAGAAATTGGAATTCCCCTTGTTGCAAAAGCAGACGGACTTGCAGCAGGAAAAGGTGTGATTATCTGCAACAGTGAAAACCAGGCCTTTGAAGCAATAGATGAGATTTTAAACGAAAAAAAATACGGGGATGCAGGAAATAAAATTCTTATTGAAGAATTTCTTGAAGGTGAAGAAGCTTCTTTTATAGCAATCACAGACGGAAAAAACATTTGCCCCCTTCCCTCTTCCCAGGATCATAAATCAGTTTTTGACAATGACAAAGGATTAAACACCGGAGGAATGGGAGCTTATTCCCCTGCTCCTGTTGTTGATATTTATATAAAAAACAAAGTCATGGAAAAAGTTATAAAACCTGTGATCAAAGCAATGGAAAAAGAAGGCAGTCCTTACACAGGATTTATTTATGCAGGGCTTATGATAAACAAAGATTCCATAAAAGTTCTTGAATTCAATGCCCGCCTTGGAGATCCTGAAGCCCAGCCTCTTTTGATGAGGATAAAATCAGACCTTGTTGAAATAATTCTTTCTGCCCTTGATAAAGATTTAGATAAATTTGAAATAGAAATCGATGAAAGGCCAAGTGTTTGTGTTGTAATGGCTTCAGGGGGATATCCCCTGGAATATGAAAAAGGAAAACTCATAAAAGGAATTGAAAATTTTGATAATGACCCTGAAATAGAAATATTTCATGGGGGAACAAAATTGGAAAACAATTCCTATTTTACAAACGCTGGAAGAGTTCTTGGAGTTACCTCCATAGGTGACAACCTTGATTCAGCAATAGAAAAGGCTTATCAAGCAGTTGAAAAAATAACTTGGGACAAAGTCCATTATAGAAAAGATGTGGGAATGAAAGCATTGAACAGGATGAATTTAAAGCCTTTAGTTGGAATAGTAATGGGAAGTGATTCTGATCTTGGAGTTATGATGGAAACAGTATCTATATTGAAAAAATTTGATATTCCATTTGAAATCACTGTTGCCTCTGCCCACAGAACTCCTGAAAAGGCCGGAAAATTTGCTTCAACAGCAATAAACAAGGGAATGAAGGTAATTATTGCAGGTGCAGGCCATGCAGCCCATCTTGCAGGAGTAATGGCAGCCTCAACCACCCTTCCTGTAATTGGAGTTCCCATAGATTCTTCAGCTTTACAAGGATTTGATTCTCTTCTTTCAACAGTTCAAATGCCTCCTGGAGTTCCAGTTGCAACAGTTGCCATAGGAAAACCCGGAGCTTATAATGCCGGTGTTCTTGCAGTACAGATTCTTGCCCTTGGTGATGAAAAAATTGCTGAAAAAATGAAACTATTCAAAATTGAAATGGCAGAAAAAGTTGAACAAAAAGCAAAAAGAATTTCAGCCTGAAATAATTGAATACACAAGTAATTCTTCTGCTCCTGAAAAATCAGCCCGTATTCTTGAAAATGGCGGGCTGATTGTATTTCCAACCAAAGGAGTTTATGGAATCGGAGCTGATATCCAAAATATTGAAGCTGTTAAAAAAATTTACAATCTAAAAAAAAGAGATTTAAACAAACCTCTTTTAATTCTTATTGGAAGTATTGAAGAAGTTAATAATTATTGTATAAATATTCCTCCAGTATTTTTTGAAATTATGAAAAATTTCTGGCCCGGAGATATTACTTTTATAATGGATGCTTCAAAAAATATTCCAGAAATTTTAACAGGTAAAACAGGAAAAATCGGGGTAAGAATTCCAGCTCATCCCTTTTTAAAAGAACTTTTTAAAATTTTCAAATTTCCAATTACAGGAACTTCAGCAAATATTTCAGGAAGACCTGCCACAGACAGATTTGAAGAACTTGATCCCCAATTAATAAAAAACACTCAGCTTTTGATAAAATCTACAAAAACCACCAGCAAAACACCTTCAACCATTGTTGAATCAAAAGACAAGGGAATAAAAATTTTAAGGGAAGGAAGAGTAAAAACCAAAGATTTAGAAAAATATTTAATCTGATTGACAAGTCAATTGGTTTTCATGTAATAAGTTTTCAGCTGAAACTATGGCTGACTTTATATTGATTTTTTAAAGTTTGCTTAAATTCAACTTATGCCGGAGTGGCGGAACTGGTAGACGCAGCGGATTCAAAATCCGCCGGGTATATGCCCTTGTGAGTTCGAGTCTCACCTTCGGTACCAAGTAAAAACAATAGGTTACAAGGTTTTATAAGAACTTAAAAAAGCAGCATATTTTGAATAGTACTAGATTAGTAAGTGTAATAAAAACCAAACAGCCCATAAGGGGTTAAAAAAGATGGTGTAATATAAAAGTATATAAGACTTTAAAAAAGGTAAGATTAAGCCAGAAAAAAAACATACTTCCAAAAAACCCCTGAACAAAAAAACGATTTTGTAGACATTTTGTACCACTATTCTAAATCAAAAACTTGCCTGTGTGCTGATTTTTTTACTTCCAGCTTTGCAAGGCTTTGTCCCCATTAAAAACAATAAAGTTTAAATCTTTATCTGAAACAACTGGATCTGAAGATATTACAACCAACAAAAATCAATCTTTAATTAGTTTATCTAATGAGCAATGAATCAATACTGATAAACAGCTGGAAATCATGGTTTAACTCAGCTACTATAATCTAAATTATTATAAAATTTAAGCTTCAAGGATTATTTTCCATGGGTAAGATTTATAAATCAAGTTGTTTTTTTCTATTAATTCTAGCTTTTCTGTCAGTACCTGGCCTTGCAAAAACTGAAAACACAGAAAAAGTAGAAAAACGTAAAGAATTAACTGAAAACTCAATAAACCGCCAGAAATTAATCGAAGAAAGGGTATTTAGAAATTACCGTGAAAGCCCTTTTTCCATGCATAGAATGAATTACGCTGTGGTTGGCAGCAATGACCTTAAATTACAATACAGTTTTAAATACCGTTTATTTACCCAGACAGATCTTTATGTATCTTTTACCAATCTCATACTCTGGAATATATATGAAGACCAAAATCCAGCCTATGATAACAATTATCAACCTGAAGTTTTTTACCGCTTTGTAAAAGAAAACAAGTGGTTTTTGTCTGCTGATCTTGGATACTGGCATCTTTCCAACGGCACCTCAGGACCAAAAGCCAGATCATGGGATCGTTTGTTTGTAAGATTTATGCAAACCACAAAAATATCTGAGATGAATTTGTACTGGTATACTCATATCTGGCCTTTAACCCTTTACCAAGGAAGAGAAAACAGAGATATTAATGATTATCTTGGCTGGTGGGATTTTGGATTTTGGATAAAAAACATTCTTAAACATCAATCTGGAGACGGGTTGGATTTTCAATTCAATTTTCGCCCGGGAAAATACGGAATCCCTTTTAATAAAGGCAATGCCACGGCTGGATTACAATATAGGATCCAGCGCTGGACAACGTTTAACCCCACTCTTTACTTACAATATTTCCATGGTTACAGCGAGGTTATCCTGGACTACAACCACAGAAGTGATGAGTTAAGAATGGGCCTTTCCTGGTTCTATTAAAATAAATATGAAAAATTAAAAATACAGGAGTTAAAAATACTATGACTGCTATTCCCGATGGATTTCATTATGTGGGCAATTGCATCCGCCCGCCCAGTGAATACAATTCAATACTTTTACAGGCAACCCTTGGTTGTTCCCATTCAAAATGCACTTTTTGCGGTGCATACAAAGATAAGCGGTTTTCAATAAAAGACAGAAAACATCTTGAAAGCGATTTGGCCTTTGCAAGTAAATATTGTACCCGTCAGGACAGGGTTTTTATCATGGACGGAGATGCCCTGATCATGCCCATGGATAATTGGATTTGGCTTTTGGGTGAAATCAAAGAAAAGCTGCCCTGGGTAAAAAGAACTACTTGTTATGCAAATTTAAAATCAATCAGCATGAAATCAGATGAAGATTTGGCCAAGCTTTATGAAATGGGTTTAAAAGCAGTTTTCATAGGTCTTGAATCCGGCCATCCCAAGATCAGAGAAGATATTAAAAAAGGTGGAACTCCTGAAGAACTTGTTTTTCATTGCCAAAGACTTAGAAAATCAGGAATCCGCCTTGTTACAATTGTACTTTTAGGCCTTGGCCAAATTGAACTAAGCCTTGACCATGCAAGAGAAACAGGAAAAGCCTTAACAGCCATTGATCCCGAAGCCGTGAGTGTACTTTCCCTTATTCCTTTGCCTAACACACCACTTGGTCAGGCATTTGAAAAAGGAGAATTTAAAATCCCGGATAATCTAGGGATGATTGCTGAGCTAAGAGAACTTGTAAAACATACAAAACTTTCAAGAGGTGCTTTCAGGTCTGTTCATGCCAGTAATTATCTGTCAATAAACGCAAGATTTCCCCAGGACAAGGAAAAAGTTTTGCAAACACTTGATAATGCTTTAGCAGGAACCATTGAGCTAAAACCTGAATGGATGCGCAGACTTTAAGCTTGTTTTCGGCCCCTCGGACTAGTTGCAGGCTCGTTCCCAAGCTCCAGCTTGGGAATGTAAACACATGAAATAACAAGCTTTATCTGTACAGACTCATAAAACAAACTAATTGACCAGAATGCTTTTTAGGCTCGTTCCCAAGCTCTGATTTGGACTCGGACTAGTTGCAGGCTCGTTCCCAAGCTCTGATTTGGACTCGGACTAGTTGCAGGCTCGTTCCCAAGCTCTGATTTAGACTCGGACTAGTTGTAGGCTCGTTCCCAAGCTCTGATTTAGACTCGGACTAGTTGTAGGCTCGTTCCCAAGCTCCAGCTTGGGAATGTAAACACATGAAATAACAAGCTTTATCTGTACAGACTCATAAAACAAACTAATTGACCAACAAGCTTTTTCGGACTCGTTGCGGGCTCATTCCCAAACCCCAACTCGAAAATCCAATCATATAAAACAACCACCAATCCTAAAACCATCAAAAAAACCAAAATCAAAACACAATCCAATCAATTATCAAAATTACCATTGCCTAAATCAGGGATTCCTTATTAATATGTCAAAATAAGTTGTTTTTATGAACCACACTAACTTATCAGGGGGAAAAGCTTATGCAAAAAAAACTTATTGTTTATCTTTTACTGGCGACTTGTGCTTATCTGCTGCCGGCTTCTTTTATAGTAACAGAGGCAAATTCTTCTGATTACAGAAGCTGGACCACAGCAGATCACAATAAAATTGACCTTCTTCAGCAAAAATTTGGAACCCCTGAAGAAGTAACAAGTGCTTGCATTTTTTGTCATACCGACGCATCAAAACAAATTCACGACACCATTCACTGGTCCTGGGAATGCGGAGCAGACAAAACCGGAAAAATGGGAAAAGGTGGAATTACCATGAACAATTTCTGAATGAACATAGCAAGCAACGAGGCTCGTTGCACTTCATGTCATTCAGGATACGGCTGGAAAGATAATAATTTTGATTTCACAAATGAGCAAAAAGTAGATTGTCTTGTTTGTCATGAGCAAAGCCGTGAATATAAAAAATTTCCAACAGATGCAGGTTATCCAGCCTTAGAAGACAAATATTTTGGAGACGAACTTTATAAAAAAGTTGATTTGAACAAATCTGCTCAAAGTGTAGGACTTCCAACCAGACACAATTGCGGAGCCTGCCATTTTTACGGAGGCGGAGGAGACGGAGTAAAACACGGAGATCTTGACAGTTCATTAATTGATCCTCCCTATGATTTAGATGTTCATATGTCCAAAGACGGAGGAGATTTTTCCTGTGCAAGATGTCACACCACAGTTGATCATAAAATTGCAGGCCGCTGTTATAAAACACCTGCTTTTACAGATAGAAAATCTGTTCTTGATTCAGATATGGTAAAAAGAATTTCCTGTGTTTCCTGCCACACTGACTCACCCCATAAAAATGTAAAAAAATTAAATGACCATACTGATAAAGTTTCTTGTCAGGCCTGTCATATTCCTGCTTTTGCAAGACAAAATCCAACTAAAATGCAATGGGACTGGTCAACTGCCGGAGACCTAAAAGATGGAAAGCCCTATGTTGAAATGGATGAAGAAATGCAAAGAATTAAATATTCATCCCAAAAAGGAGATTTTACCTGGGAAAAAAATGTTGAGCCTGAATATTTCTGGTACAATGGTTCCCTGGAATACGTTCTTTTAACAGATGAAATAGATCCTTCAAATTCACCTATAAAACTAAATTGTGTAATGGGCGATATGAATGACGAAAAATCAAGAATTTATCCTTTTAAAGTACACAAGGCAAAACAGCCCTATGACAAAATAAACAACAAAATGGCTGCAGTTCATCTTTATGGAAAGAACAATACCTCTTACTGGTCAAATTTTCATTGGGGGAATGCTATTCAAACAGCCATGGATTATATGGATCTTCCATACAGCGGAGAATATGAATTTATAGATACAGAATACCATTTTCAAATAACCCATATGGTTGCACCGGCCAAAGATTCTCTTACTTGTGTACAATGCCATTCTCCAAATGGAAGACTGGAAAAACTGGCTGGGTTTTATATGCCTGGAAGGGACAAGTTCGGCCTGATAGATAAAGGCGGATTTGCTCTTATATTTTTATCACTTGGGGTTGTTTTTGTTCATGGATTAATCAGAATATTTTCATCTTCAAAAAAGGACTAAAAAATGGAAAAAATTTATCTTTATACAAGATTTGAAAGATTCTGGCATTGGCTCCAGGGGGGATTGATAATTCTTCTTATTGTAACAGGGTTTGAAATCCACAGCACATTTACTTTATTTGGATTTGAAAACGCCTTTAATATCCACAATTATGCTGCCTGGACATGGCTGATTTTATTTATTTTCATTGTTTTCTGGCTTATAATTACAGGGGAATGGAAACAATATATTCCAACAATGAAAAAAATGATTGATGTAATACTTTATTATTCTTTTAATATTTTCAAGGGCCATCCCCACCCTGTTCCAAAAAGCAAAAGAAGAAAGCACAATCCTCTTCAAAGAATCACCTATCTTGTAATAGTTTCTCTTTTAATTCCCTATCAAATTATTACAGGATTTCTTTATTATTATTACAATGAGCTTCCCAAAGATTTGTTTTTTACCGATTTAGCTGTTCTTGGAGCTCTTCACACAATAGGTGCTTTTGCTTTTGTACTTTTTTTAATCATCCATATTTATATGACAACCACAGGACACACCTGGACAGCTCACATAAAAGCAATGTTTACAGGTTGGGAAGAAGTTGAAAATATAAATGAAGTTGAACCCTGGGAAATTAAAAGCCGGGAACCAAAGATATAATTGGTCTTGTTTTTTGATGGTTCCCAAGCTCAGTCTCGCTTTCTACTGGTTCCCAAGCTCCTTGCTTGGGAACCTACGTTTCAAATAAAAAGAGCCTGATGGTTAATTAGCTTGCCTTATGAACCTATTCAAATAAACTCTTTTCTTTCAAGCACTTACATTCCCAAGCCAGAGCTTGGGAACGAGCCCTCAAATAAGTACGAATCTAAATCAAACTCCAAGCCTACTGGTTCCCAAGCTCCTTACTTGGGAACCTATAGTCCAAATAAAAAAGCCTGATGGTTAATCAGCTCTCTCTATAAATCTGTGGGAATAAACTATATTATTTCAAACACTTACATTCCCAAGCCAGAGCTTGGGAACGAACCCTCGAATAAGTACGAATCTACGAAGCTTGGGAACGAGCCCACCAGTACGAAGTTCAAAAGTAATCGAAGCCTGCTGGTTCCCAAGCTCTTTGCTTGGGAACCTATAGTCCAAATAAAAAAGCCTGATGGTTAATCAGCTCTCTCTATAAATCTGTGGAAATAAACTATATTATTTCAAACACTTACATTCCCAAGCCAGAGCTTGGGAACGACCCCTCGAATAAGTACGAATCTACGAAGCTTGGGAACGAGCCCACCAGTACGAAGTTCAAAAGTAATCGAAGCCTGCTGGTTCCCAAGCTCCTTGCTTGGGAACCTATATTCCAAATAAAAAGAGCCTGACGGTTAATCAACTCGCTTTATGAATCTATGCAAATAAACTCTGTTATTTCAAACTATTACATTCCCAAGCCAGAGCTTGGGAACGGGCCTAAAAGCATTTCCCCCATAGTTCATTTTTTACTTCAGGAAATTATTTTCTAATCAATCTTGAAGAAACAGATTTAAGACTGTTTATGAATTTTGATAAAGTAACAGACTGAATGTCTGCCTTTATTTAGTTTGTATTTCATGATAAATATTATCATTATGAACTGGATGGAATGTCAACAAAAGAACTGATTCATCCCCCACCTTTGTTTACTCAGGAAGGGGACTTCTCAGCAAGGATGTTAAACAAGTTGGGTTTATCTAATAAAAAAAAGGTGGAATCAAAAAAATGAAAACAACGAATAATTTCGCTGATATATCTGTAGCTATAAACTGGGGAACCCCTACTTCAACTCATACGGACATAACCCACTAACAAGAGTCAATATCTCCAGAGACTTTCTCTATGAATATGAGCCGGAGCTTTTCTTTGACCTTGAAAAAGGACAAACAATAAATGCAGATAAATATTTTTTAAAAGACTACTTCAAACATGAAACATCAAAAATTCTAAAAATAAAAAAAAGAAACATAAGGCCTCTTAAACACGGTGAACTTCCCGTTATTCCCCAAAAAGGAAGGTTTTATCCAAAAGGAATACTTTCAGGAATTACAAATATTTTCGCAGTAAATATGCATCCTTTCAGGTGCATTGACATTGAAAATAATAATATCTTCTGCGACCTGAACAGCCCCTTGAATGGGAAATTTCCTGAAATCGAGGTGAAAATAGAAGATATAACAAAAAAGGAAAGAGATTCAGGAGCCAGCTGCCGCCATTTTCTTGAAGAAATAACAGGCCCGGGAATGCAGGCAAGATATAATAATAGACCAACTGATTTTTTCACCCACTCGGCCTTTTCAAAGTCATTGACAGAAACTGATGAAGAGTTTTACAAAAAACCAAGGATTACCGCCCATACAGATCTTTTATGCAGAAAAAACATTGAATCGGTTTATTCAAAACTCATTTTACCAGGCAAAAATGTTCTTGATCTCATGTCAAGCACCTACTCACACCTACCAATGGACAAAGATCTTACAGTTACAGGTCTTGGCATGAATATAGAAGAACTTAAAGAAAACAAAATTCTTTCCAAAAGAATTGTTCAAAATCTCAATACAAATACGGTACTTCCCTTTGATGACAACTCATTTGACTATGCAGTCTGTTCCATGTCTGTTGAGTATCTTTCAAATCCTTTTGAAGTATTTAAGGACGTATACAGAATTTTAAGACCCGGCGGGCTTTTTATTGTTTCCTTTTCAAACAGGTGGTTTCCTGGAAAAGAAATAAAAATATGGAATGAACTCCATGATTTTGAAAAAATGGGGCTTGTCCTTGAATATTTTTACAATACAAAAAAATTTAAAAATTGTGGTACAATTTCCATGAGAGGATTTCCAAGACTTTATGATAAAAATGACAGATACAAAGATAGTTTATGGTTTTCAGACCCACTTTTTATAGTTTACGGAGAAAAATGAAACAAATTTCTGCTGGTTCCCAAGCGCCTTGCTTGGGAACCCGTGTCCCAGATAAAAAAAGCCTGATGGTTAATTAGCTCGCCTTATGAACCTATTCAAATAAACTCTTTTCTTTCAAGCACTTACATTCCCAAGCCAGAGCTTGGGAACGAGTCCAAAAAAGACACGGCCATTGTCTGGCTAAACAAACCCTGCATCCCGGGGCAAGCCTGTGCAGAAAACGGGGTTAAATCTTTAACCTTGATAAATGTTTTTATTTGTTTAATTTATCGTATAAATTCAGTAAAATATAATTTGTTGCG